>JAYURF010000376.1:0-12379 GCA_043756365.1 Acidimicrobiales bacterium | reverse complement strand
ATGACAACCCCGATCATCAACCGACCAGAAGTCGCGATCGTCGGAGTCAACAAAATGCAGATCAGACCCGTCTGGCGCGACGGAGCAGTGGTGCCCCGGCAGATGTTCAATCTCTCGTCGAGCTTCGATCACCGCATCGTCGATGGTTGGGACGGCGCCACATTTGTCCAGCGCCTGAAAGCGTTGCTGGAATCGCCAGCCCTGCTGTTCATCGACGAAGAACGGGACAGTTGACGAGAGCGAGGGACTGTCGAGACCTGTCAGGTCTGGCGTGTTCCGGCGTCGGGGGAGCAGCGAGGACACCGCACGGTTGAGCCGTCCTGCGCCCTCGACGAGCAGTTCCGCATCCAGCATGCTGAACGACACTCGGACGGCGGTGCTGTCGGTCGGTCGACGTAGAAGTTGCGGCCGTCGGAAACTTGAACGCCGTGCTGGCGTGCTGCAACGACGGCACGTGATGACCTCACGCCGTCGGGTAGCTGGAGCCAGAGGAAGTAGCCACATCGATGGAGGCAGGTTGGGTGTCGTATCTCGGTAGACGTCGTCTTCGATGACACGGATGCCGCGGGTGCGGGCTACCTCGAGCAGGTTGTGTTGGCGTGCGAGCGAGAGGCAGGGTGCGAGCCGGGCGATCGACAATCCGGCTGCGCTGTTGCGGACGACCACGGTGAACCTGTGTCGCAGTTGGCACACCTCGCAGCGCCGCCTCCAGCTCCGCATGGCGCGCCACGGTGCCGACGCTGAGTCGCTCACCGAATGGCAGCACGAGCTCGACGACTCACTTCGCCGACTGCCCTACGACCAGCGCGCGGTCGTGGTGTTGAGGTACTGGCTGGGCCTCTCCGAAGCGGAGATTGCCGAGTCGCTCGGGTGCCGGCCCGGCACCGTCAAGTCCCGCCATTCCCGCGCGTTGCGCGTTCTCCGAAAGGAACTGTCGTGAACATCGACAACCACACTGACGTGCCGGCCGAAGCGTTCGAGACGCGCCTGACCCGGGGTCTCGATCGCATCGCCTCGCAGACTCCGACCCGCCCGCCGCTCGAGTTCGATCCGGACGCCTTGCCACTGGTGGTCGCGGACACCTCGCCGAACAGACGGCTCGTCCCGTACCTGACCGCCGCGGCGGCAGCAGTGGTCGTCGTCACCGGTCTCGTCGCGATCACGATTCGGACGGACGGACAGCCGGCCGCCGACTCGGTCGGCACATCGGCCGCGGGCGTCACCTCTTCTGCCAGCGTTTCGACTCTCTCCACGGTTCCGCAGGCTGTTCGCGGTGTGCCGATCTGCGGAGCTGCACTCCCGATCACTATGGACGTGTCTGCTGCCACGAGTGGCCCGAACCCGGATCCCGCCGTGTACGGACCTACGTCCGAAGGGCAGTTCGCACAGAATTGGGAGCTTCCGGCCGGCACGATCGAAGTTCGTTGGCCGGCAGATCCGCGCGAGATGTATGACATCGGGTCATCGCGGGTCCGGGGCAACCCGGCCGTGTTCGACGGCATGGCGGTGTCTGTTCTGGACGACGGCAGCCAGGCGATCGTTGACATCCCGAACCTGGGCAACGCGACGCTCACGATGACGGCCACTCCAAACGTCGCGGGTCTCGCTGCGCCATGCGACGTGCTGCAAGTCCGCTTCATCGACCGCCAGGGCAATCAGACCACCCGCGGCTACAACCTCGACGACTTCAACAGCGCGCCGATGTTCGGAGCCGATCTGAACCCGCTGATCACCTCGACCCAGGCCGGAGTTGCGCCGGATCCCGCCACCGTGGTGACGTGCGGAGACAACGACATCGACACCGACGTGACCCCACTTCCGTCGGCGACAGCCGCGGACGCCCTCCTCGCCTTCCTCGACTCCGGCCAAGTGCCCGGCCTGATGAGGAGCGGCTACGACGAGTTCACGATGACGGAAGACGAAACGTTCTACGCCATCATCATCGACGACAGGCTCATCACACACATCACCGTCACCCGCACAGCCGACGGCTGGACCGTGAGCCACGTGAAGGCACCCGGCTGCTAACGCCAGTGAATGGCGAACGCCGTTCGTGTCGACACCGCCAGCCCCTCAGCGAAGAGCCGACGCTGGACCACTGAGCGTCAGCCGCGCCGCCGCCCCAATCGAGGTGTCGAGCCTGCCAGTAGCTGTCGAGCGCGAGCTGATCTGTCACACGTCATCCCCATCCCGGGTCGGGTACACGTTGAGGACGACATCCGAGGCAGGGACTGGAGGAGCAGATGCACCGCGACGGCAAGGTCTCTCTGATTACTGTCGAGCAGCTCGCAGACGAGCTCGGCGTCTCGGTTCGCTACGTGCGACGTATCATCGCTGAACGGCGGATTCCATATGTAAAGGTCGGCCTTCGGTCGAGCCTCGAACTCGCACGCCATCGCCGTCCCGCCGAGATTGATCCGCTCGCCGCCTGTCTGACGGCGGCATGCCGGTACGTTGTGCGCGTGGCTCAGCCATCGCAGTCGTCGGTCGTGACGCGTCGAATGAACGTGATCGAAGTCGGCGCAGGTGCTGCGTCGTTGATGACGGCTAACTACTGACACGGACGTGTTCGTGGTATCGACAAGGGTGCGGAGAAGGCCGACCCCGTCGGAATTGCCTACTCGACGGATCGCTCAGTCCAGATCGCGTCAGCCGGCGATGGCACGGTGACGTCGCCGGCGCCGAGCACAGAGCGATCGATGTCGATGCAATTACCCGACATCATCCCCGACTCGTCCGAGAGACAAAACGCGATGACGTTCGCGACCTCCCACGGCTTGACGATTCGGCCCATCGGACTGCTCGCTTCTGCGATCTCCAACCAGTTCTCCGGCGCACCGTCGGACTCGACTTGAACCTGGTGCTCCGACTCCGTGTCCATCCAACCGGGGTTGACCTGATTGACCCGGATGCCGTGCTGCATCAGTCCAAAGGCAAGGTTCTTCGTCATGATTGCGAGGGCGCCCTTGGACATCGAATAGGAGGTCAGTTTCGTGGCCCCACCGTATCCTGACGTGGATCCGACATTGACGATCGATCCTCGTACGCCGGAGCAGAGCATCGCCGTTGCCGCCGCTTGAATGAGAAAGTACGGCGCCTTCACGTTGACCGTGAAATGTCGGTCGAAGTGTTCGGGCGTATCGGTGAACAGCGTGGCGCGACTGGTCGCTGCCGCCACGTTGACGACGCCGTTCGGCGCTCCGAATCGCTCGAGGCACGCGTCGACGAGGTGCACCCCGGCGTCGGGCGCGGTCATGTTGGAGTGCACGAAGATGGTGGGGGTCCCCAGCTCGGTGAGCTGAGATGCGAGGGCTCGGCCCCGGTCGACCGATCGGCCGCCCACGACGAGTCCGGTCGCTCCTTGTTGCACGAGCCTGCGGGCAACTGCCTCGCCGAGCCCTTGGGTTCCACCATTGATGATCGTGATGCTCACAGCACGCAACATAGTGCCCAACGCGACTAGTTTTTGGGGGTGCGCGAACACTGGTTTGATGCTGCGAAGTGCGACCTCGAGGATCTGATCGCGCTGTGTGCACAGCCGACGCTGATCGAGGACTATCCCCATGCAAGCGCCATCGACGACGACACGGTTGTCTACGACGGCGGCGCACTGAGGGAACATCTTGCGACGCCCGAAGGTCGTCTGTCGGTGATGGCCGAACTGGCAGACGCGCTGCTCATGGGCCCAGGGATCGTCGTCTTCCGCAGCGCGTTCGACCGAGATGTCATCGACGCCGTTTCGGACGTGTTTCGCTCGATCATCGTGGACGAACGAGACAGAGGCATCGGCGGCGGCGACCACTTCGCCCGGCCCGGCGACAATGATCGAGTATGGAACGCGCTCGAAAAGGTCGCGCTTCGCGAACCCGAACTGTTCGTTCGCTATTACGAGAACGAGATCCTCGCACTGGTGTGCCATGCCTGGCTCGGCCCCGGCTATCAGGTCACGTCACAGGTCAATGTCGTCAACCCCGGCGGCAAGCAGCAACAGCCACATCGTGACTATCACCTCGGCTTCATGCCTGACGATCGAGCCGCGGCGTATCCGGCACACGTGCACCTTCTCTCGCCGATGCTCACCCTGCAGGGCGCCGTTGCTCACTGTGACATGCCAGTCGACACCGGACCGACGATGTACCTCCCGCACTCACAGAAGTACGCGCCCGGGTACGTCGCGTGGCGGCGGCCAGAGTTCAAGCAGTACTTCGCCGACCACCACGTGCAGCTCGAGTTGTCGGCGGGCGATGCCGTGTTCTTCAATCCGGCGCTGTTCCACGGCGCAGGGACCAATCGAACGAGCAACGTTCGACGAATGGCCAATCTTTTGCAGATCTCCTCCGCCCTCGGGCGTGCGATGGAGCACGTCGATCGAAATGCGGTGGTGCTCGCGCTGTACCCGGTGTTGTTGGACGCGGACATGAGCACGGACGCCGTGGGGCGAGTACTCGCCGCGAGTGCCGAGGGGTATCCATTTCCCGGTGACCTCGACCGCAATCTTCCGGAGGGCGAGAGCTCCGATCAGTCCGAGTGCGACATCGCATTGCGCGCGCTCCGCGAGCGCTGGGCCATTGACGATCTGGCAGCACGCCTCGCCGCCCACTGAGTGCGCTGTGGAATGGCGAGTCAGCGGTGGTCCGCGCGAGTTTCAGTCGGCGTTGATGGCGCAGAGTCGTGCGAAACGAGGACGCACGAGCTCGGCGATCGTGGCAGAACGATCGGCGGGCGACGCCTTGACGGCCTCACCCCACAGTGCACGTCCGACCATGAAACCCGAGCATCCCGCGCCCGCAGCGACGGCGAATTCATCGGCGAAGTCGTCGAACGAACCGCCGCCGGAGAGCATCGCCCACGGCATCGAGGCGATGCCGGTGATCTCCTCGCACGCTGCGAGCGTTCCCGGGTACGGGAGCTTCAACAGGTCGGGCCCCATGGCCGCGAAGCGACGAGCCGTTTCGACGACGATCGCAGCGCGGTCGTCGTGGGGGCCGAGGCCATAGAAGAGCGGCTCGACCGCGATGGCGAAATCGATTGCGTGGCAGGCTGCGACGACCTCGCGACCAACCCGTTCTTGCTCGGCGGCAAGGCGACCGTCGGGCCGGTACGGCAACAGCAATTTGGCAGCCGCAGCGCCAGATGCTTTCGCCTGTTCGACCGACCAGCCGTCGAGAATTTTCGTCGGTGACTTCTCCGGATCGTCGAGGTATCCCTGTGACTCCAGGGCAGCGAGGAAGCCAACGCCTGCGGGCAGAACGCCAGCGTCGATGACCTGCGGAATGGAGTACTCCGGTTCGAGCATCACTCCCGTGGCGAGATCTGCGACACCCGCAACGAGCTCGATCTTCAGCGCAGTGATTTCCTGGCCTTTGAGTGAATTGGGATCATGGGGCCGGAGAAACTGTCGCAGGGAATCGCGATGATCGACCGCGAGGATCGAGAACCGTCCGTTTCGATCGGCAAGCTCAGCGATCATTCGGGTGGCCTCACGACCGGCAGTTCCCAGGCGTTGTGGTCCCAGTCATCGTGGATCCATGTGAATGCGGCGTCGAAGCACGGCGGAGTAGTTCGCTCGTTGTCGTAGAGCTCGCCGGCCAGGTAGTTCAGGAACATCATGTGCGATGTCGGGCAGGCCACCGATGAGTGGTAGCCCTTCGTCACGAGCACGGCGTCACCGTCACGCGCGGCGAACATCTCCTCGAAGTTCTCGTCGTCGCGCCAGTTGCGCTGCATGACGAACCCGTTGCCAGGATCGAGGCGGAAGTAATACACCTCCTCCAGATACGGGGAACCGTCTCGACCGTCGTGACAGTGCGGCGCCCAGCCGGACCACGTCCCTCGCGGCACATAGACCTCGTACAGGATGAGCCGCTCGGCGTCGATCGGCGGAGCGAGCACATGATTCACGTGTCGGTAGGCCTGCCCCCCGCCACGTAGCTCCTGCTTCATCTGCGATGGCTCGATCAATCGGATCGGGTACTTACCCTCGGCGGGCGCCGAGCCGATCGCGAACTCGAAAGGACGGTCGGCGTCGGAGGCGTTGGACACGGTGATGGCCGTCTTCGGTGGCGTGTACACGATGTGGGGCATCTGCTCGAACACGCTCGTCCTGCTCAGTTCGAACGATACGTGATCGGCGGCGACCGAGCCGGCCCCGGACAGCGGGACGATCGCTGTTTCCTGATCGTCCAGCTGGGCGCTGTGTGATTCGCCCGGCTGCAGTTGAATGACCGCGAAACTCAAGAAGTCCCAACCTGCGTTGGCCGGGGTCACGTCGATTCGCACCGGTCCGTGCGACACGCGGCTGCGGTGGTGGCCCATGTCGACCTCGCGCATCGGCCCGACCGGCCGGGCCGAACGCAACGGGTGGCCCGAGTAGGACAGCGGTTGGTTCACGATCCGGCAGTCGTCTCGCCGGCCCCGTCGAATTCGGAGATGGTGACAGGGCGGTTCTCCAGCATCGACTGCAACGCAGCAGTCGCAACGACGAGGGACGCTCGCCCATCGGCGCCCGACACCGGGCTCGCACCGTCGTGGTTGATCATGTCGACGAATGCGGCCCACTGGTCGAGGTAGCTGCGGGCATAGCGCTCGAGGAAAAAGTTCTGCAGCGGTGGCCGCTGGAACCCGGCAGCGGTCGCCAATGCGGCGTTGAAATCGTGAGTGTTGTCCGAAGAGATCTTTCCGAGCGACCCGAATGCTTCGACGCGCTGGTCGTACCCGTAGGCGGCTTTGCGACTGTTGTCGATGGTGGTGATGGCACCGTTCTCGTGGGTGAGCACGATCACTGCGGTGTCGACGTCGCCGGCCTCGCCGATGGCGGCATCGACGCGCACTGCACCTTTCGCGAACACTTCCACGACCTCGCTGCCGGTGACGTAACGGGCCATGTCGAAATCGTGGACGCTCATGTCCTTGAAGATGCCGCCGGATGTGTGGATGTACTCGATCGGCGGCGGACCGGGGTCTCGGCTGGTGATGTTGCAGAGGTGCACATCACCGACGTCACCGCGTCGCACGGCGTCGGCGACCGACTTGTGGCTCGGATCGAAACGGCGGTTGAATCCGATGTGCAGTTTCACCCCCGCAGCATTCACGGCTGCGAGTGCACGGTCAACCTCGGCAAGGTCGAGCGAGATCGGCTTCTCGCAGAAGATCGGCTTGCCCGCCTGAGCAGCTGCGACGATCGCGTCGACGTGGGTGGACGTGCTGGTGCAGATCACCACAGCGTCGATGTCGTGGGCGCTGACCGCATCGGCGAGCGAGGTCGCAACACGCGCGCCGACGTCGGCTGCCACAGCCTGCGCCGCTGCATCGACCACGTCATAGACGACGCTGACCGTTGTTCCGCTCACGCTGCGATCCAGCATTCGGGCGTGCATCTTGCCGATGCGACCGCAGCCGAGAATTGCAAATCTAATAGTCACAAGTGTGCTCCTGACGTAGTTCAGTTCCATCAACATGCCGTCGCAATGCCGGCGATCATGCTCTGCGCTGGTTGGACCTTCCGCTGACGATCTCGGCGTGGGCTGCCGTGACACCAGGACGGTTGGAGACCTCTGGTACGCCGACTTCCCAGTAGGTGCCACCTTCTGTCCATTGGTAGCGATGTGTCTGCAACGCAATCACATACGTGCGATCCGATGCACGGGCGCGAACCATGGCCGCCTCAAGCTCGGCAACCGTTGCAACAGTCTCGGCATTACAGCCCTGTGCACGAGCCAGCATTTCGAAGTCGACACGTACGTCGACATTCGGGCCCCTGCAATCGTCGAGCAGGTTGTTGAACGGCACGCCGCCCTGATTGACCTGCAGCCGGTTGATCACGGCGAAGCCGCCGTTGTCGCAGATGATCACGATCATCTTGTACCCGGAGATCACCGAACTGTAGAGGTCGGAGTTCATCATCATCGTCGAGCCATCGCCGACGAACACGATGACCTCTCGGTCGGGCATCGCCATTTTGGCACCCCACCCACCAGCGATCTCGTAGCCCATGCACGAGAACCCGTACTCACAGTCGAAGCTGTTGATCTCGTCCGCACGCCAGCCGTTGTTGACCTCACCAGGGAAGCCGCCGGCAGCGGCCAAGGCGTAATCCCCGGGCATCTTGTTCCGGTCTATTGCGCCGACCACTTGGGCGTAGCTGATGGGCTCTGCATTGTTCTCGGTGGGGGCGGCGATCTTGTCGATGTAGACGTGATACGACGCGCGCTCGTTGGTGGCACGCTCGACCCAGTCGTCACCAGAGCGCCACCGGCCGAGAGCCTCGCCGAGCTCGGTAATACCCTCGCGGGCGTCGGCGACCAGCGGGAGCGAACGACGCTTGTGGGCGTCGAAACGAGCCGCGTTGAGCCCGATGATCGTCACGTCAGGATTCTTGAACAGCGTCCAGGAGCCTGTCGTGAAGTCCTCGAGACGGCTCCCGATCGCGAGCACTACGTCGGCGGCAGCTGCCAGGTTGTTGGCTGACTCACAGCCGGTCACGCCGATCGGACCGCAGTTGAGCGGATGAGTGGCGACCAGGCTGGCCTTGCCAGCCACAGTCTCGACCACGGGGATGTGGTGCCGCTCGGCGAACGCGAGCAACGCCGCTTCGGCGAATGAGTAGTGCACGCCCCCGCCTGCCAGGATCAGCGGCTTCGAGGCGTTGAGCAACGCTTCGGCGGCTGCGGCGAGCTGGCCGCGATCCGGCCGAGCGCGCACAATTGCATGGTGGCGAGGCGCAAGAAACTCGTCGGGGACGTCGAAGGCCATTGCCTGCACGTCTTGCGGGAGCCCGAAGAAAGCTGGCCCACAGTCGGCGGCATCCAACATCGTCTGGATCGCTTGCGGGAGCGACGTGAGAATCTGGTCGGGCACCATGATCCGGTCCCAGTAGCGCGAGACAGCGCGGAAAGAATCGTTGACCGTGGTCGACGGCACGCCGAAGTGCTCGACCTGTTGCAGCACAGGGTCGGGGGTCCGCGTCGAGAATGAGTCGCCGGCGAGCAGCAGCAGCGGGATCCGGTTCGAGTGCGCCACGCCTGCGGCGGTGACCATGTTCGTCGCTCCGGGCCCGATCGACGACGTCGCCGTCATGATCTGGCGGCGACGCACGGCCTTGTTGTACGCCGTCGCAGCCAACGCCATTCCCTGCTCGTTCTGGCCGCGCCAAGTCGGCAGTTCGTCGTGACGCTCTTGGAGCGCGTGACCGAGGCAGGTCACGTTGCCATGGCCGAAGATCCCAAAGACGCCAGGGAACAACGGCGCCGTCGTGGCGTCACCGAGTTCGGTCGTCTGGGCGATCATGTGTCCCACGATTGCCTGGGCAACCGTCATTCGTCGCGAGCTCACAGCCGAATCACGTCTTCCCACTTCTCGGACTTCCAACTCTTCAGCAGTGCGGCTTGCACGCTGACGTAGTCGATCGCCTCGGAGAACCCGGGAACATGCTGACGGCCGGCTGCGACCGACGACAGGAACTCGTAGTCCTCGATCACTTTGAGATCCTCGTAGCCGAGCGAGTTCGCATCGCCAGGCACGAAGTGACCGTGGTACGGATACCGGTCACCGGCGTAGACAGTGGTGTAGCCGCGTGCCGGGTTGCCGACGATGTTCAACTGCAGTTCGTTCATCGTCTCCAGGTTCCACTTCAGTGAACCCTTGGTGCCGTACACCTCGAACGCACACTGGCTCTCGGGCCCAACGATCGTACGACTCGCTTCGAAGCAGCCACGCGCACCGCTTTCGAACTGGACCATCGCACCGAAATAATCCTCGTTCTCGACGGGTCCGGTCGGGTCGCCGGGCTGACCCATGCTGTAATGCGTACCGCCTTCGGTCGGGAGCGGACGCTCAGCGATGTAGGTGTGGCCTGTGCCGACGACCTTCTTGATCGGGCCCACCAGCATGTGCGCGAGGTCGATCGAATGGCTGAGGATGTCGGACGACACACCGTGTCCGGCACCGTCGAGTTGAAACCGCCACGACAGCAAGCCCATCGGGTCGGAGCCGTACATCGTGAAGAAGCGGCCGTTGTAGTTGGTGATCTCACCGAGCGTTCCATCGGCGATCAGTGCTTTCGCGTACTGCACGAGCGGCGCCCAGCGATAGTTGTAACCGACGCCGGTGATCGCCCCCGAGCGACGGGTGGCCGCCTCGATGCGCACCGTCTGTTCCGGCGTACCGCCGACCGGCTTTTCGCAGAACACGTGCTTGCCCGCTTCGGCAGCTGCGATGGCGATCGGTTCGTGCAACATGTTCGGTGCACAGATGCACACGACGTCGACATCGGGGTGAGCGATGGCCGCCCGCCAATCTGTCGTTCCTTCTCCGAAGCCGAACGACTCGACGGCTTCGTCGACGCGCGACTGCATGTTGTCGCTGACGATCACCAACACGGGGTCGTAGGTGCGCTCCGGAAACAGCGTGGGGATACGGATGTAGGAGCGCGAGTGCGCCTGACCCATCCAGCCGAAGCCGATGACGGCGATACCGATCTTGTGGCGACTCATTGCGAGTTGGTCCTTGGTGAGAGCGAAGGGTGCACGATGCGCGCAGCCGTGGCAACGGCCGCAGCGACGTCACCGTCGGGGGGATAGAGCAGTGCGCGGCCCACGACGAGGCCACGGACGTTCGGCACTGCCATCGCCCGTCGCCAATCGTCGAACGCCGACTCGGGGTCGGGCCCGGGAGTCCCGCCCAGGATCAAGGCTGGGAGCGAGGTGGCCGCCATCACGCGTTCGATCTGGTCGGTGGCGGGAAGTTTCAACCAGGTGTATGCGGAAGACGCGCCAAGTGCACTAGCCACGCCGACGCACTTCACCAGCGCTTCGGCGTCGGTGTCGAGCACTGCTCGTCCGTCGGAGTTCGTCGTGTAGGGCAGGGGTTCGAGCATCGCCATCTTGTTGGCTGCGGCCAGTGCGGTGATCCACTCGGCACACGATGTGATCGTGTGCCGAGTGCGCTCGTCGGTGAGGTCGATGCGCAGCAGCATCTTGGCCCCGTCGAGGTTCTGCTGGACGATCGACTCGACCGTGTGCGCCGTGAGCTGGTCGTCGAGTTCCCACGCTGACCCCGCAAGGCCACCCCTGTTCAAGGACCCGAACGCAACCTTGCCGTCCAGCGCGCCCAGAAGCGCAAGGTCGTCGAGAATGTCGGGTGTCGCCATGACCCCGTCGACACCGGGGTCGGCGAGAGCGACCATCGTCCGCTCGAGGACGTCCCGGCGGTTTGCCATCACGAATGGCTCGCCCGGGATTCCGACCATGCCACGTGCTGGATGATCGATAGCGATGATGAACGTTGCCCCGTCGTCAGCGAGCATTGCCCGCGATGTGCGCTGCGCGAGTGCGGCGCCGATCGCTTGGGGTCGGGTGGCCCGGATGTCGAGTAGATCGACCCAACGGGCGTCGGAAATGATCGTCATGTTGCGTATTCGCCCATCAGCGGATCCGTTCGGGTACGACGCCGGTCAGCAGAATCTGGTCGATCTCGGCGGCGGTGGGCATGTCGTCGGAACACATCAATCGGCCCGCCACGATCGCCCCGGCCGCGTTCGCTCGCAACACGATCTCGACTGGATCGACGCCGGCGAGCAGACCGTGACAGAGCGATCCGCCGAAGGCGTCGCCTGCCCCGAGTCCACACACCACCTGGACCATGATCGGGTTGACGATCGAGCGAGAATCAGCAGTCGCAACGAGCACGCCTTCAGCGCCGAGTTTGACGATCGCGAGTGACACCCCGCGCTCCAGCATCCGGTCGGCTGCTTCATCGGGTAGTCGGGTGCCCACCGCGATCTCGCACTCATCGCGATTGCCCACCGCCACCGTGCACAGGTCGATCGACGGGGAGATGAACTCGTTCGCCTGCTCACGCGACTCCCAGAACGAGGGCCGATAGTCGAGATCGATCACCGTGTGCGCCGAACGATCGCGCAGGCGCAGCGCTTCCATCGCTGCCGACCGACTCGGCTCCTCGGCGAAGAGCGAAGCCGACGTCCAGAACACCGGAACCGACGTGACGGCATCGACCGGAAGATCGGCGATCGACAAATTCATCTCCGGCCCTCGGGGCTCCCGGTAGAAGTAGATCGAGGGCTCCTCGGGTGGCATCAGTTCGCAGAAGACAACTGGGGTGAGCAGTGCGGGGTCGGTGGAGATGAACGCATCGTGCACCCCGAACTGCCGCAAGCCACGACGGATGTAATGGCCGAACGGGTCGTTGCCGACGCGATTGATCACCGCCGCTCGGCAACCCAACCGTGCAGCGGCGACTGCCACGTTGGTCGGGCTGCCGCCGATGGACTTGCGAAATGTGTCGACATCACCGAGCGCAACATCGTGCTGCTCGGGATACAGGTCGACCGAGGACCGGCCGAACGTGAGAACTTGAAGTGTGC
>JAYURF010000375.1:0-4217 GCA_043756365.1 Acidimicrobiales bacterium | reverse complement strand
GGCTCGGCTGCTTCGGATTCGTCGGCGGCACCCGTGCCAGCGCTCAAGCGGGCTTCACGCTCGGCTTGTGCGGCGGCGGCTTGACGGCGCGCATCTTGCTGCGAGGCCGCGAATGCGGCTTCGTCTTCCGCGGAACGCTTTGCGACGACAACTTGCGGGTTGCGGCGGCTGGAGATGTAGCGACCTTCCTCGATCGCGTCGGCGATCACCCGGCTCATCAGCGCGTTGGCCCGGATCGCATCGTCGTTGCCAGGAATCGGGAACTGGATGACATCGGGGTCGACGTTGGTGTCGACCACAGCGATGATCGGAATGCCGAGCTTGTTGGCCTCGGTGACGGCGATGTGTTCTTTCTTCGTGTCGAGGATGAAGACCGCGTCGGGACGCTTGTTCATGCCGCGAATGCCGCCCAGGTTCTTCTGCAGCTTCTCGAGCTCGCGGCCGAGCAGCAACGCTTCCTTCTTCGGCATCGCATCGAACTCGCCGGACACGCGCATGCGCTCGTACTCCTGCATCTTGGCGACCCGCTTGGCGATGGTCTCGAAGTTGGTGAGCATGCCACCCAGCCAACGCTCGTTCACGTACGGCATTCCCGACTTCTCGGCGTAGCTGCGAACGGGATCTTGCGCCTGCTTCTTGGTACCGATGAACATGATCGAACCGCCCTTGGCCGACAGATCACGGGCGAAGTTGTACGCGGCCTCGACACGGGTGAGGGTCTGCTGGAGATCGATGATGTAGATCCCGCCGCGCTCACCGAAGATGAACCGCTTCATCTTCGGGTTCCACCGCCGGGTCTGGTGTCCGAAGTGGACTCCCGCTTCCAACATTTGCCGCATGGTGACGACTGCCATGATCTCTCCTTGTCGCGGTTGGCTGCGCACCTGACCCAGCGCCGCACGACTTGACGAGCGGCGACCGCGAGGCGGGAGGCACGATGGAAATTCGGTTTGCCAGGGCGGCGAACCGGTTGGGGATGCTATCTGCGAGGTGTCGCGTTCGGGCAGACAAGCCGGCCTGGACCGGCCGCTGGCGGTGGCGTTCCGTCGATGGGCAGCAGCCGCCGGCGATACCGGCGCTGCCCAAGCAGCGACGTGGGATCGACGGGGCGATCGCCGTCGCGTAGCCCGAAGTAGAACGCGCCCGTCGTGGTCCCGATCCGCTGACCGGCTACAACCGTGTCACCGCGACGCACTGCGGTCGTGGCCAGCCTGCCGTAGGTGGCGCGGATGCCATCGGCGTGTTCGACCACCACGTACACAGTGCCAGCGACCGTGCCGACGAAGCTCACCTGTCCGCCGGCGACGGCGGCAACGGGCTGCCCGGATTCGGGGCCGAACTCGATTCCCCGATTCCCCGGGCAGTACGTGCATGCGGGAAGCCGGAACGGGTCGACGACGGGGGCGGCCACCGGAGGATCCCAGCAGGGCGCGATCGCAGCCGTGAGCGCGACGATGAGAGCAAGCATGTGAACAACCTCGAGGTCTCCCCGCACGGGGGCACGTCAACAGTGGGCGCGGGCGGAACCGCCGCCGGTGTGGCCGGAGAACCGGCGATCAAGAAACGCTGATATCGCCGATCAAACGACGCCGGATGCGGTGAGGCGGGCACGGAGGTGCAGCACCGCTTTGGTGTGGATCTGCGACACCCGGCTCTCGGTGACACCGAGCACCGAGCCGATCTCGGCGAGCGTAAGGCTCTCGTCGTAGTACAACGACATGACCAATTTTTCGCGCTCGGGAAGCCGGCGGACCTCTTGGCGAACGAGACGCCGCACCTCGCTGTCTTCGACCACACTGGCCGGCGACTCGGGCGTCTCGCCGGCAAGCGAACGTGGTTCGGCCCCCGCCACCAGCGCGCGGTCGAGCGGACCGACGGTGGTGGAAGCAATCGCCACGAGCCACTTTTGAAACTCGGTTGCGCTGATCTTGAGGTGTCCGGCGATCTCTTCGTCGGTGGGTGCCCGACCGAAGCGCGCCTCGAGCTCGTTGAACGCCGATTCGACTTCGCGGGCGCGGCTACGCACCGAACGTGGGACCCAATCAAGCGAGCGCAGGCCATCGAACACCGCACCGCGGATGCGCGGCACGGCGAAGGTCTCGAACTTGACACCGAACTCGCGGTCGAAGCGCTCGACCGCGTCGATCAGCCCGAACACCCCGGCACTGACGAGGTCGCCGGGATCGACGCTGCTGGGCAGACCGGCACCGACACGACCGGCCACGAACTTCACCAGCGGCGAGTAGTGCTCGATGATGCGATCGCGGGCGAGGGGGTCGCGTGACGCGAACCAGCGGTCCCACCAATCGGAGATGTCCACGACGATGCTCATGCGCGGGGGTGTGCCTGTGCGTACACAGAGCGGAGCCGCTCGTTGCTGACGTGGGTGTACCGCTGCGTCGTGGCGACGTCGGCATGTCCGAGAAGTTCCTGCACCACTCTCAAGTCTGCCCCGCCATCGAGCAAATGCGTTGCAAAACTGTGACGGAGCGCGTGCGGGTGGGTGGCCGTGACGGACCGCCGGTCGATGATCCGGCGGACATCGCGTCCGGTGAGACGGCGACCCCGTTCGTTGCCGAACATCGCTGCGCCGGCATCGTCGGCCATCACATCGGCGCGGATCACCATCCAGGCTCGCACTGCGGCGGCGGCGACGTCGCTCATCGGTACCTTGCGCTGCTTGGACCCCTTGCCCCACACGGTGATGCTCGCGTGGGCGGAACCGGTGCAGCCCACATCGACGTCGCCCAAATCGACGTCGCCCAAATCGACGTCGCCCAAATCCGCGCTGCACAGTTCGCTCACCCGCAAGCCACTGCCGTACAGCACTTCCAACACCGCGTCGTCGCGTAGGCGGCGCCATTCCGGCTCGGACTCGGTTGGCGCCGTGTCGAGCATCGACGACAGCTCCGACGAGGTGAGCACGCGCGGCAAGCGGCTGTCGCCTGAGGGTGCCCGCAACGATGCGGTCGGGTCGGCGGTGATGAACCCGGATCGGTGCAGCCACCGGAAGTACTTGCGTAACGCTGCAACCTTACGGGCGATTGTCCGCTTCGCGTACCGGCGCGTGGTGAGCGCGGCCACGTACCGGCGTAACAGGCGACGATCCACGTCGGCCGGATCGGTGATGCGACCCCGTTCGGCCCAGATGACGAAGCCCGCCACATCGCCACGGTACGCGGTGACCGTATGTGTCGATGCAGCGGTGAGTGAGGTTTCGAAGCCGCCAAGGCGCCACGCCGACGAGGGTTCGTCGGTCGGTACCAGTCCGTCGGCCCCAGGAGCAGGGGAGATCACGCCACAGAGAGTACGCGATCAGCGCCATCGGGGGGGTGACCCAACAATTTCGAACCACCCGACGGTCTGCGCCAGCCAGCCGGCCTGCTCGAGCCGGGCGAGCGACATGGCCACATCGAGCAGCGGTTGATTGCACGCCTGCGCGACGTCTCCGATGGTCCGCGGCCGTTCGGCGCACACTGCGTACACCGGCTGGTCGTCGGTCCGCGGCAGCGCCCGCGAGTCGCACAACACCGTCGCCGACCGGGTGTGATCCAGATGCAGTGCGGTCAGGATGTCGCCGACGTCGAGCGCCGGTGCCGCCCCATCGCGGAGGAGCTCATTGGTCCCCAACGCTGCCCGATTGGCGACATGACCTGGCACGGCCATGACTGGAACCCCACGTTCGGCAGCCGCGTTGGCGGTGATCAACGAGCCGCCACGTTCGCGTGATTCGACCACGATCACCATCTCGGACAGGCATGCGACCAGACGGTTGCGCAACGGGAACCGGTAGGCCAACGGTGCCGAACCGGGCGGATGTTCGCTGAGCAACAGGCCGTGGTCGCCAACTTGGCCCCACAGGTCGCGGTGCTCTCGCGGGTAGATCACGTCGAGACCCGATGCCACCACTGCGACTGGTCGCCCGCACTGCTCGCTCACGGGGACCTCGAGCACACCGCGGTGGGCGTGTCCGTCGATGCCGCGGGCAAGGCCGGAGACCACGTGCACGCCTGCCTCGGCGAGCTGCCGGCCGAACGTGCGCGCCACGTGACGGCCGGCACCGGTTGCATTTCGGGTTCCCACCATCGCCACCCGGCGCCCGCCCAGCAGCGAGCGATCGCCCTTGGAGAACAGCACGGGCGCGGGCAACGGGTCGTTGGCGCATACCAGCGGATGCGCCGGATCGCCGATGACGGTGACCTCGAGGCCCAACTCGC
>JAYURF010000374.1:0-4223 GCA_043756365.1 Acidimicrobiales bacterium | reverse complement strand
CTTCTCCGACCGGGCGTTCCCCGGCGGCCTCACGTACTCGGGTCACCCGCTCGCCTGCGCGTCGGCCGTGGCGAGCATCAACATCTTCAAAGAGGAAGGCATCATCGAACATGCCCGGATGCTCGGCACCGACGTGATCGGTCCCGAGTTGGACAAGATCGCGGCCCGCCACCCGAGCGTCGGCGAGGTACGTGGGCTCGGGGTCTTCTGGGCAATCGAACTGGTCCGCAACCGCGAGACGCGCGAACCACTCGTGCCGTTCAATGCGTCCGGTGCCGATGCCAAGCCGATGGCCGACCTGGCAGCTGCGTGCAAGGCCGCTGGGCTGTGGCCGTTCATCCACTTCAACCGGCTGCATGTGGTCCCCCCGTGCACCACCCCTGTCGACGAGGTCCACCAGGGCCTGGCGATCATCGACGAGGCTCTCGCCGTCGCCGACGGGTTCTGCACCGGATGAGCTCCGGCTGGCGTCACCCCGGCAGGAGTGGCGCGATCGTCTATGCGGTGCTCGCCGCAGTGATCGGTATGGCGACCGCCTCGATCAGCAGGCTGGAGGTCGAACGCCAGCGTGGCCGTCGATCAGCCGCACGCAGCCTGCCCGCCGGGCCGATCATCGTCATCTCCAACCACACCAGCTATGCCGACGGTGTGCTCCTCGCACTTGCCTGCCGGCGGATGGGCCGCTCGTTGCGACTGCTGGCCACCTCTGGCATTTTCGACGCCCCGGTGATCGGGCCGGTCGCTCGACGATTGGGCTTCATCCCTGTCCGCCGCGACTCCAGCGATGCAGCCGCATCCCTCGATGAGGCAGCGACGGCGCTCGCCGCTGGGGAAGCGATCGGGTTGTACCCCGAAGGGCGGTTAACCCGCGACCCGTTGATGTGGCCCGAGCGGGCCAAGACCGGCGCGGTCCGTCTGGCGTTGCGCACGGGCGCGTCGATCGTGCCGGTGGCAATGCTCGGCGCGCACGAGGTGGTGGCCCGACGGGCGATGCTGCTGACATTCGTCCGCAACATCGTTCGCCGCCCAATGGTGGCGACGAAGGTTGGCCAGCCGATCGATGTGCGGGCGCTGATGCACATCGGGCCGAGCGTGGAGCCGACCGTCGACGAGGTCCGTATCGCCGCCGATCTGGTGATGGCCGAACTGGTCGCGCTGGTGAGCGAACTGCGTGGCGAGGCTGCGCCTCACCCGCTCGGCGTCACGCCCATCAGTGCCTGAGCCCGACTGATCCAGCCATAGCTGGTGACCAGCGCGACGCCGACCAGGGCGACGACGAGCCCAACCAGGGCAAGCGGACCGAGGCGCTCGTCGAACAGGATCGCTCCCTCGATCGTGCTCAGCGCCGGCGTGAGGAAGAACAGGCTGCTGACCCGTGCCGCAGCCTGATGCTGCAGCAGCCACAGCATGATCAACACCGCCCCGATCGACAACACGAGCACCGCCCAGATCAGCGCCAACACCGTGAAAGCTGTGAAGCGCACATCGAAACCTTCGAACACCCCGGCGGCGATCGTGATCAGTACGGCCGAACTGGCGAACTGCAACACCGTGTTCCACATCAGCGGTGCCGCTGCGCAGTAGCGACGCTGCACCAACGTTCCCCCGGAGATGCCAAGCACACCGCATGCCGCAGCGAGAAGCGCGAGCGCCGTGACGCCCGACGAGCGGGTCAGCAGGCGATCGACAACCACAGCAATCACACCGGCCAAGCCGAGCACGACACCGAGCCACTGCACCCGCTCGAGCCGCTCGCCGAGCAGGCTTCGTGAGGCCACCGATGTGACCACGGGATGCAGGCCCGACACGAGCGCTCCGACACCTGATGGCAAACCGAGATCGATCGCCACGAACACCCCACCGAGGTACAGCGCTTGCATCAGCAACCCGGCCACGAGCGACCACCGGGCCTCGCGGGCCGTCGGCCGGGGGGCGCGCATCGCGAGGGCGGCGATCACCAGCAACGACCCGGCGAGCACGAAGCGAAGCGCCAGGAACGTCAGCGGACCGGCATCACGGGTGCCGTACTTGGCCCCGACGAAGCCGGTGCTCCACAGCACCACGAAAACCGCCGGAGCCCACCTGGCAACACGAGAAGGGCGGGCCGCTGCCACGGCCCGCCCTTGCGTCGCGTGATTCGGACCGAGTGTCAGATGCCGCCCTCGGTGAGCTCGACGGTCATCGGCGCGAACCCGGTGCCGTTCACGTCGACATCGGCAGCGATGAGCTGGGCGATGGCCTCGTTGACGATGTCGTTGGTCCACGCCTCGGTGTCGGGTGCCTTGGTCAGCACGGATGCGCCGTCAAGGTTCTTGGTCCCGCTGGCGATGCCGATGGTGCGTTCGTAGGCGGCGGTGTCGATCACACCGATGCCGCCTGCTGCCGGCCAGATCAGCTTGTTGACTTCATTCATCTGCCACAGTTGGTGGGTGGCACCGAGCGTGGAACCCTTGCCGACCACGATGTCGCGGCATGCCTCGACGTTGTCGCGGCAGTACGCCCAACCCTGGATCGACGCCTTGACGAAGGCGATCGCCTGACCGCAGTAGGCCGGGTCCGACAAACGGGCCTGGTCGGCCCAGATCGCATCCTGCAGCATGCCGACACCCTCGTCTTCGTACGAGACCACGTTGAGGTCCTCGGGGGTGTACAGCTCGCCCGTGTCGGGATTGACCGCTTCCAACACTTGCGCGTATTCGTTGTAGGTCATTGCCTCGGCAGCGTCGATGTCGCCGGCGAGCAAGCCGGACATGTCGAAGTTCTGCTGCAACAAGGTGACGTCGGATGCAGGATCTAGGCCTGCCTTGGACAACGCGGCGAAGATCTCGTATTCGTTGCCGAAGCCCCAGTTGCCGATCTTCTTGCCGGCGAAATCGGCTGCCGAGGTGATCCCGGCATCTTTGAAGCTCACCTGCAGCGTGCCGCTGCGCTGAAAGATCTGGGCGATGTTGGTCACCTGTGCGCCGGCTTCACGCTCGGCCAGGGCCTTGGGCACCCACGAGATGGCGAAATCGGCGGCACCGCTGGCGAGGGTCTTTTGCGGAGCGATCTCGACGCCACCTTCGATGATCTCGACGTTCAGGCCGGCGTCTTCGTAGAAGCCCTGCTCGACCGCAGCGAAGTAGCCGGCGAACTGCGACTGCGTGAACCACTGCAGTTGCAACTTGACGTCGGCCCCCTCCGGTGCCGTGCAGGTGGCCACATCGACCGCCAGGCCGGTGCCTGCCGGCGGGGCATCGACGGCTGGCGCAGCGGTGGCCCCCGGTGCTTCGGTCCCGTCAGGCGCAGCCGATGAACCGGGTGCGTCGGTGACCGCTGGTGCCGTTGCCGCGTCGTCTGCTTCGCTGTCGCCGCATGCGGCGACGAGCAGGCCGGCCAGGCCGACCGCTGCAACCGCTCTGATGACTCGAGTCTTTCTCATGGTTTCTCCCCTTGTGTTGTTGCTGATGTTGATCTGTTGATGTTGGTCACGGTTGCCGGCGACGCCGTTGCCATGGGACGACGGCGTACTCCACCAGGTTCGCACCGATGAAGAACATCAGCCCGAGGATCGACCCGCCGAGCACGTAGGCGAAGCCGAGGGCTTTGTTCGAACTGTTCAGTGTGCTGGCGATCTTGCTGCCGAGTCCATCTTGGGTACCGCCAAAGTACTCCGAAACGAGCGCGATGATCACGGCGATGGGTACGGCGGTCCGGATGCCCGTGAACAGGTAGGGCATCGTGTTGGGCAGGCGCACCTTGGCCAAGACCTGGCGGGGCGTGGACGCGTAGGAACGCATCAGCTCCATTTGCGTGGCGTCGTTCTGGCGTAGGCCTTTGGCGACCTGCACGAAAACGATGAAGAACACCGCGAGCGTGACCATGATCCGCCGACCTGTCTGGCTGTCGAGGGGATACATCCGGTTCAACACACCGACGATCACGACCGCCGGGATCGCCGCGATGGTCACGGCAAGCGGGTTGACGACCTGGTCGACGACGAGGAAGCGATTCGTCAGCGCGGCCAGGGCGAACCCCACGAACGTGCCGAGGATCAGACCGATCAGCGCGTTGAGCCCGGTGACCTTGCAGGCATTGACGACCAGATCCGATTTGGCGAAGAACTCGTCGAGGATCGCCGACGGCTTGGGGATGACGAACGGCTTGACGTCGTACGCGACGACCCACCACTGCCACAGGACGAGCGCGATCGCGCCGGCCACCAGCGGCGGCACGGCTGCGGC
>JAYURF010000373.1:0-4228 GCA_043756365.1 Acidimicrobiales bacterium | reverse complement strand
TCGATGCGGTTCGCGGCGGCTTCGTCACCGCCTGGCCCTGTGACAGCGAACGACCGTGGGCGAGCTCGGCCAACGTCGGCACCGGCATGTCGGTCACGAACTATGCCGATGTGGCTGTTGGCCCGACCGGCGAGGTCTGCCTGTTCGTGAGCACCCCGATGCACCTCGCCGTCGATGTGAACGGCTGGTTCGGCCCGTCTGCAACCACGGCGTTTCATGCGGTGGTTCCGTTCCGCCTGGCCGACACGCGCGAGTCGCACGGCTGGGCCGGCGCGTTCGTCCGCAACGCCAACCGACGCATCCAGGTTGCCGGCGTCGGCACCATCCCGGCCGGGGCCCGCTCGGTTGCCGCACAGTTCACCGCTGTCGATGCAACCCGCGCCGGGTATGTGACCGTTCACCCCTGTCTCGCTGCGGTGCCGCCACTGTCGATGGTGCGCTATTCGACGATGACCAACGTGGCGGTGCTGGTCAACAGCGTGCTCGACGCGACCGGTGGATGGTGCGCGAGCACCAATGGCGCGACGGATCTGGTGGTGGATGTGGGCGGCTGGTTCGGCTGACGGCCGGCGGACCGCATCGGCGGTGACCGTCTGGGCGCAACCGTCACCGCTAGCCTCAAATCTTTGTGGAACCCGCCATCGTCGACGCCCCGCCCGTTGTGGCTGTCATGGTGGTACATCACCCCGATTCCCCGCAGGGCACGACACCTGGCACCGCTGCCGGTGAGCCGCGCTGGTTCGACGAGGCATTGGCTGCGCTCGCCGCCCAGGATTACAGCAATCTCAAGTTCCTCGTGCTGGTAACCGGGGAACCTGGGGATCTACCGCAGCAGATTCGCGGAGGCCTGCCGAAGGCGTTCGTGCGTGCGGTCGATGGCAACCCCGGCTTCGGTCCGGCAGCCAACGACGTCATACGCCTCGTGGACGGCGAGAACGGGTTCTTCTGCTTCCTCCACGACGACGTTGCGTTGCGCCCTGACGCAATCCGTCTCCTTGTCGAGGAGATGTACCGGTCGAACGCTGGAATCGTCGGTCCCAAGCTGCTCGATTGGGACTCGCCGCGCGTGTTGCAACACGTCGGGTTCGGCGTGGATCGCTTCGGTGAGGTCGACCCGATCGTCGACCCCGGGGAAACCGATCAGGAACAGCACGACGCGGTGCGCGACGTCTTCGCGTTGCCGTCGGCCTGCTTGCTGGTGCGCGCCGACCTGTTCCGCAGCCTGGGTGGGTTCGATCGCAACATCAGCTTCCACGGCGAAGATGTCGATCTGTGCTGGCGCGCCCATCTCAGTGGGGCGCGCGTGCTCGTCGTCCCAGCGGCCGAGGCGCGCCACCGTGAGCAGCTCGTCGCCCGCCGGCCCGATCTTGCCCACGAAGCCCTCCGCGCCCGCCACCGGGTGCGGACCGTGATCACCCTCAGCGGAGCGCGTCGCCTGCCGTTGCTGTTCGTCGAGCTGGCCTTCTTCACCTTCGTGCAGTTCATCGTCGATCTCGTTACCGGTCATGGCGCGCGAGGCATCGCCGGTGTCCGCGCGTTCGTCGGGATCGTGCCGCGGCTGGGGTCGATCATCAAACGTCGTCGATCGCTGATCCCGGTCCGCGTGGTTCCTGATCGCGAGGTCGTTGGTTTGCAGCTGCGTGGCAGCTCGCGCTTAGCTGCGTACCTGCGCGCCCGCGACAACCGGCCCACCGGCGACCGAGGCGACGGGCGGGGATGGCGCGAACGCGCCGGTGCGGCCGGGGTGATTGCGTGGGGCTGCCTGATCCTCGCGGTGCTTGCCGGTGCTCGTCACTTCATCACCGATGGGGTGCCGGCCTTCGGTGAGTTCCTGCCGTTCCCCGACAGTCCGGCGACCATGTTGCGTTCGGCGGCCAGTAGCTGGAACCCGTCCGGCGTCGGGTCGGAGTCGACGCCCCCGGTCGGCCTTGCCGTGGTCGCGGTCGCCAGCGTATTCACGGCGTTCCGGATGGGTTTGCTGCACACCGTGAGCGTCGTTGGGTTGTTGTTGGTCGGCGCGGCCGGTGTCTGGAGACTGACCACCGCGTTCTCGCTCACCAGAGCGCGGATCACGGCGATGGTCGTGTACCTGGCGATCCCGTTGTCGGCACAGATGATGTCGATGGGTCGATGGGGTGCGCTTGCCGTGGCGGCTGCGTTGCCATGGTCGCTCGATTCGCTCCGCCGGTTTGCCGGGATCGAACCTGGACCGTCGGACGATTCGGGCGAAGACACCGTGGCGATCTCCGCGCGCAGTCGGGTCCGCATAGCCGCTGGGGGTGTCGCCGTGTGCGCGCTGGCAACGGCGTTCGAGCCCTCGTACCTACTGATACTGATCGCAGTCACCGTTGTCGTCGCGTTCGCGACCACGCTCAGCGGCGCGCCACTGCGCGCCGCGGGTCACCTACTCGGCGCCGGCGCCGTGGCCGTTGCCGGCGGCGCAGTTTTAAACCTGGCGTGGCTGGCCACGTTCGCCACCGATGGAGGTTGGGCGGTCATCGTCGGCCCCGCGCCACCGGGTGACCGCGGCAACACCGTGTTCGAGTTGCTCAGCTTCGATCTCGGCCACGTCACCGGCAGTGTGGTCAGCCTGGCCCTGTACGTTACGGTCGTTGCGGGTGTGCTGCTGGGTCGCGGATGGCGGCTTGGCTGGACGGTTCGCGGTGGTTCGATGGTGGTCGCATTCGCGTGGCTCGCGGTGCTCGATGACCGAGGGTCGTTGCCGATGCGGCTACCCGAGCCGGGGATCGTGCTTGTGCCCGTCGCTCTCGGCCTTGCGCTGTGTGCCGGATGCGTTGTTGCCTCGTTCGATCTCGACATCCGGGGGGGGACCTTCGGCTGGCGGCAACCGCTGGGTTTGCTTGGCGTGGCGGCGGTGGTGGTCGGTGTGATCCCGGCGATCTTCGCTGTCAACTCCGGGCGTTTCGACACGCCGCGGACCACGATGGTCGATCTGACCACGCAACAGCTCGCTACCGGCGACGACGGCGACTACCGGGTGCTGTGGCTCGGCGACTACCGGGTGCTGCCTGCGGCTGCCACGCCGTTGCGGCCCGGCGTGGCATTCGCGATCACCGACGGCCGCAATCTCGACGTCGCCGAAACATGGGCGGCCCCCGTTGACGGCATCCCGGTTGGCGTTCCCGAAGCGCTCGAGGCGATCTCGGTCGGCTCCACAACCCGGGCCGGACGGTTGCTGGCCCCGTGGTCGATTCGCTACGTGATCGTTCCCGTCGTTGACGGTGCGGTGTCCACCACGGCCGAGCCGCTGCCCGTCCCGGCCGGCCTGGTTGATGCGCTCGGCGACCAACTCGATCTGGCCACGATGCACAGCCCGCCCAACGTCGTGATGTTCGAAAACCGCGCGTGGGTGCCGGTTCGGAGCGTATTGACCTCAGTCGGAGCCGAATCGAGCCGCACCGCGGGTGCGGCCTCGTTGGCACAGTCCGATCTGTCCGGAGCGGTCCCGGTGATGAGCGGTGCGGACCACCTCGACCCGGCAACGGCAACCGTCGAAGCGGGTACGTTCCACCTTGCCGTCGCGTTCGAGCGGTCCTGGCAGTTGCGCCTCGATGGCGCCACGATCTCGCCGCGGCCGGCGTTCGGGGCGTCGATGGCATACGACCTGCCTGCCGCCGGGACGGTGTCCGTCGACCACCGCGACTCCGCGTTGGCGCAGGTGCTGTTCATCATGCAGGCGATCGGTTGGGTGATGGTGCTGTTCGCCGCGAGTTCGATCCGTGCCCCGCGGTGGCGCCGGCGTCGAAGGGCCCCGGTCGATGTGTCGCTCACGCCGGTGTTGACGCTCGACCAGTCCGACCAGCTTGACGAACCCGAGCCCGAGCCCGCGTCCGACACCGAGCCCGACACCGCGTCCGACACCGAGCCCGAGCCGGTGCGAGAGCCCGATGATGAAGCGACGAGGGCCGGCTCGTGAGATCGCAGCGGGCGTTGGCTGCGTGTGCATTGGTGCTCGGCCTCGGTGGGCTCGGAGCCGCCTCTCGGGACGCTCCCGTCGAAGGTGACGCGGTGTTCGCCTCGCTCGGCAGCCCGACGATGCCATTCGTGCCGCTCGGATCGTTCATCACCTCGTCGTGGTTCTGCCCAGGTGTGCCAGCGGCAGGGGTGGGTGACGCGGCCGGGAGCGGCGGGTCGGTATCGATCACCAATCCGTCCGATGCGGCGATGAACGGTCGGATCACCGTGTTCTCCTCCGAGCCGGGCGTCA
>JAYURF010000372.1:0-1567 GCA_043756365.1 Acidimicrobiales bacterium | reverse complement strand
GCGCCCCGACCGCAGGTCTCACTCGCTGTCGAGGAACTCCGAGATCATCGGAACGACCGTCTCGGCGCTGTCGAACAAGAACAAGGGGCCGCCACCCTCCACAAGATGAAGGATCGCATTCGGGATAACCCGCTGCAGGATTCGGCTGTTCACGCTCGGCACCATGGGATCGTCGGTTCCGGTCACGATCAGCGTCGGGCTCTTGATGCAACCCGCCAATGGGAGCGTCGATGTGGTGGCGATCGCGTAGCGTGGGGGCGACCTTGTCGAGATAGGACCGGGAGTAGTAACGCCTGGGTGTCGCCAGAATCCAGAGCGCTGATGGCCTGCCGGGAACTGAGCCGAGGCCACATGACGTCGATGCCAGGACGAGCCGTCGAACAACGTTCGGGTGGTGGATCGCGACGACCTGCGCCAGCACGCCGCCCCACGAGACCCCCAGGACGTCGGCACGTTCGATCTGCAAATGGCGCAGCACTGCGACTGCGATCCCGGCAGTCGCCCGCATCGACAACGGCGTCAGCGATGTCTTGGATCCGCCCGTACCCGGCACATCAAAGGCAATCAACTGTCGATCGGGCATCAGCCGGCGCACCGGTTCCCACATCTCCATGTTCCCGCCGATGCCCATCAGGAGCAGCAGCGGCGGCCCGACTCCGTACGTCTGGATTCGGATGCGATGGCGGCCGACCTGGATCTGCTCGGCCTCGAGAGCAGGGCTCTCATCGCTGATGGACATAGGTCCCCGGTGCTGGATCCAGGGGGGCATGGCCCTTGTTGCCGAGGACGCGTGGTGATCGTTTCACAGGGCCCGATCGATCCTTGCTCCACGACGCCCAGTCGGTCCACCAACTGCCGGCGTGCGACGTGCCTTGGGATCCGTCGTTGCAGGCCGCAGTCGCCGAGCATCGTCGGGCAGTTCACGAGGAAGCCCTACTCGACGACCTGCTCGGCGACCTGACGACTTGACGGTCGCGGCTTGTACTGTGCGCCACGTCGCACAAGCCTGGAGGCCCTCATGGAACCGGTGGCTGCACCGCACAACGTCGTCGTCGTCGTGTTGGATTCGCTGAACCGGCACATGCTCGGTTCGTACGGCAGCGATGAGTTCGAGACACCGAACCTCGACAAGTTCGCCCGCGAGCGAGCCACCCGGTTCACTCGCCACGTCACCGGTTCCCTACCGTGCATGCCCGCCCGCCACGACATCCTGTGCGGCACCCTCGATTTCCTGTGGCGACCGTGGGGGTCGATCGAGCTGTGGGACGAACCGATCACCACCAAGTTACGCACGCGCGGAGTGACCACGATGTTGGTCAGCGACCACCCGCACCTGTTCGAAAGCGGCGGCGAGAACTACCACTGCGACTTCTCCGCCTGGGACTACGTGCGCGGGCACGAGGGTGATCACTGGCGGACACATTTCGATCCGAGCTTCATCGGCTCACCGGATCTCACCGCCCGGCCTGGGGACTGGTTCTACTCGCGGGCGTTCGGCCTGCCCGAAGGTTCGCTGACGCGCGGCTATGACAAGTCGCGCACCTTCTTTCGCGAGGAGGCCGACTAC
>JAYURF010000371.1:0-1570 GCA_043756365.1 Acidimicrobiales bacterium | reverse complement strand
TTCAACTGAGCACTGATTGCATCGGCGCCGGCCTGCAGCTCATCGCGCCCGACACCGGCGGCGGCGTTGGCGAAGTTGAGCTGGCTCATGTTGGTGGTGGGAATCACATGGAGGTGGGTGTGGGGCACTTCGTATCCGGCGATGATCAGGGCCACCTTGTCGCAGGCGAACGCATGCTGCTGCGCCCGACCAACGCGGTGAGCGACCGCAAACAGGTGCGCAGCAAGGGATTCCGGAAGGTCGACCCAGTGGTCGCATTCCACGATCGGTACCACCAGCGCGTGCCCGGGGGCCAGTGGGTTGATCGACATGAACACCACGCAGTGCTCGTCGCGATGCACGAACGTGCCGGGGATCTCGCCGGCGATGATCCGGGTGAAGATGGTCGGCATCAGACGAACCCTCCCGACGCGGCGAACACGTCACCGTTGCAGTAGCTGCCCTCTGGCCCGGCGAGGAAGCGCACCAGCTCGGCCAGTTCCTCGGGCGCGGCCATGCGCCCTCGAGGGATCTGCATCACGATCCCGGCCATCATCACCGGATCCATCGGTGCCAACAGCGGTGTGTCGACCCACCCCGGGCAGACTGCGTTCACCCGTACTCCGAACGGGGCGACCTCCTGGCCGACCGACTTGGTGAGCGCGATGATCCCCGCCTTCGCTGTGGCGTAGTGCACGGCGCCCGCCATCGGCCGCAGCCCGAGCACCGACGCGATGTTGACGATCGAGCCGGAGCGTGCCGGGGTCATGTGCCGCAGCGCAGCCCGCGTGCCGTAAAAGGTTCCGTACAGGTGCACCCGGATCATCCGGTCCCACTCGGCGTCGGTGAGATCCACCGTGATGTTCGGGGCAACGAGTTGGTCGATGTTGCCCTCCATCCGCCGCAACTGGTTCAGCAGGGCGACCTCGGTGCGGTGCGGGTCGGGCGGGGGAGCGATGCCGGCGTTGTTGACCACGATGTCGAGGCGCCCATGGCGCGCAACAGCCTTGTCGATCTCGGCATCGAACGCAGCCGAATCGCATACGTCGAACACGGCCGTGTCGCCGCCGACGTCGACAGCCACGGCTGCGGCTGCGTCGGCGCTCAGATCGTTGACCACCACGATGGCCCCATCAGCGGCCAGCCGGCGGGCGAACGCCGCCCCGAGCCCCGATCCGGCACCGGTGATGAACGCCACCTGACCATGTAACGATCCGTTTTCCGGCGATGTGCGCATCGACCGATGGTAGATCCTCCAGCACGCTGGCTGGCGACGGTACGATCCGACGCGTGACGGACCCAGGCAACGCTTCGGCGACCGCAACCCAGCTCTCGTCGCATCAGTTCCTCACCGCGCCCAATCTGTTCACCCTGTTGCGGCTGTGCTGCATTCCGCTGTTCCTGTACCTGCTGTTCGGCCGCGACAACGTTGCCGGTGCGGCGTGGTTGCTCGGCGGGCTCGGCGCCACCGACTGGGTCGACGGCTGGCTGGCCCGGCGGTTCAACCAGGTGAGCGAGTTCGGCAAGGTCTTCGACCCCACCGCCGACCGGTTGCTGTTCATCGTTGCGGTGGTCGGCATCATCTCCAAGG
>JAYURF010000370.1:0-4246 GCA_043756365.1 Acidimicrobiales bacterium | reverse complement strand
AACACGTGATGGGCCCGAAGCTGCCGACCATTGGCGTCGGACAGGCCGTGTCACTCGCGGTGTCCATGCTCGACCGCTCGCCCGCCCTGCTCACCCTGTCCGGAGGACGACCATTGAGTGTGCTCACCCGTACCGACTTGCTCACCTATTTTTCAGCGATCGCCGCGAATGCTCATGGGTGACACCGAGCAGCACAGCGGTTGGGGGTTCGATACCCGTGCCGTGCACACCGGGCAGGCACCCGACCCCACGACCGGTGCGGTGGTCACCCCGATCACGCTCAGCACCACCTTCGCCCAAGATGGCGTCGGAAACCACAAAGGCTTCGAGTACTCGCGCAGCGGCAACCCCACCCGCGCCGCGCTCGAGACGTGCGTCGCCTCGTTGGAGCTGGCCAACCACGGGTTCGCCTTTGCCAGCGGCCTGGCGGCGGAGGACAACGTGTTGCGCCTGCTGTCGCAGGGCGACCGCATCCTGCTCGGCAACGACGCCTACGGCGGCACGTTCCGGCTGATCTCGAAGGTGTGGTCGCCGCTCGGGTTCCCGTGGAGTGCGGTGGATCTCACGGACATCGACGCGCTGAGAGCGGCGTGGCCGGACGACACCAAGCTGGTGTGGTTGGAGACGCCGACCAACCCGCTGCTCACCTGCGTCGACATCGAGGCGGTGGCCGAGCTCGCCCACGCCCACGGCGCGCTCGTCGTGGTTGACAACACCTTCGCCACACCGTTCCTGCAGCAGCCGCTGGCCCTCGGCGCCGACATCGTGGTGCATTCGGCCACCAAGTATCTCGGCGGCCACAGCGACGTGGTGGGCGGGTTCCTCGCGCTCAACGACGACGAGCTTGCCGACCGCATCCGGTTCACCCAGAACGCCGCCGGGGCGATCCCCGCGCCGTTCGACTGCTACCTCGTGCTGCGCGGCGTGAAGACGCTCGCAATACGGATGGAACGCCATTGCAGCAACGCCCGGGCGATCGTCGCAATGCTGATCGAGCATCCGTTCGTGGAACGGGTGCTGTATCCGCAGCTCCCCGATCATCCCGGGCACGCCGCCGCGGCGAAGCAGATGCGCGACTTCGGCGGGATGGTCAGCTTCATCCTGCGCGACGGGATCTGCGGTCGTTCCGGTCTCGATGCGGCGCTCGAGGTGGCCCGCAGTACCGAGATCTTCACCCTCGCCGAGTCGCTCGGCGCGGTCGAGAGCCTCATTGAACATCCGGGGCAGATGACGCACGCGTCGGTCGCCGGTTCACCGTTGCAGGTGCCCGACTCGCTCGTGCGGTTGAGCGTCGGTATCGAGTCGGCCTCCGATCTGGTAAACGACCTCCGCGAGGCGCTGGATCGCCTCGCCGGCTGACCACGCAAGAGGTCGTTTTCGATGGCGTCCACCAACCCGACCGCCGACCACTGGCTCTCGGTGTCGTCCATCGCCCCCGTCGTCGGCCTGATTGCACTCGTGGTGTCGTGGGAACGAGAACTCGGCGGGGTCGCACTGGCGTTCGTTGCCGCGATCCTGATCGGCGCAGTGCTCACCGCCGTGCACCATGCCGAGCTGATCGCCCATCGAGTCGGCGAGCCGTACGGCACCCTTGTGCTCGCCTTGGCGGTCACGGTGATCGAGGCCGCGCTCATCGTGACGTTGATGATCACCGACGGCGACAAGGCCGCGTCGCTGGCTCGCGACACGGTGTTTGCCGCGATCATGATCGTGTGCAATGGCGTGATCGGGCTGTGCTTACTGGTCAGTGCGATCAGGAATCCCGTCGTGCGGTTCCAGGAGGAGGGCGCGAACGCGCTCCTCGTCACCGTCATTGCGTTGGCCACCTTGAGTCTGGTGCTACCGACCTTCACGGCGGGCTCGCCCGGCCCCACCTTCACCGGCCCGCAACTGACGTTCGCGGCGATCGCCTCGGCAACGGTGTATGGGGTGTTCGTGTTCGTGCAGACGGTTCGCCATCGTGACGACTTCCTGCCGGTCGACCACATTCCCGACGCCGCCGGTCACCAGCCCAGCCGACGGCAGATGTGGCGCAGCGCGGGTCTGCTGGTGGTGTGCCTCATCGCGGTGGTTGGCTTGGCCAAGACCCTGTCACCGTCGATCGAGGATGCCGTCGATTCGGTGGGCGCGCCGCAGGCCGTGGTCGGCGTGGCGATCGCCTTGCTGGTGCTGCTACCGGAGACCATTGCCGCCGTCCGTGCCGCACTACGCAACCAGATGCAGACCAGTGTGAACCTCGCGCTTGGCTCGGCGCTGGCCAGCATCGGGCTGACGATTCCCACGATTGCCATTGCCACCATCTGGCTGGACGGGCCGGTGCTGCTCGGGCTCGAGGCGAAGGAGATGGTGCTACTCGCGTTGACCGCCTTCGTCTCGACGATCACGTTCGGTTCCGGGCAGGCCACCATCTTGCCGGCGGCTTTGCACCTGATGATCTTCGCCGCGTTCTTGTTCCTCGCCGTGAACCCTTGACGGGCCTCGTCGCCCCACCGATACCTGCCGGTAGGTTGCGGCCATGAACGGATCGATCCTTGGCACCCGCGTGCTGCGCACCGAAGACCCGGCGCTGCTGATCGGTGATGTGCGCTATGTCGCCGATCTGCACCTCGGCGAGCGCGACAGCACCGGCCCCGACCCGGACTCACTGATGCACGGCGCCGTGCACGTTGTGTTCGTGCGCTCGGAGATGGCCCACGCCCTGATCACCGCGATCGACACCGACGCCGCCCGTACCGCAGCCGGCGTGGTGGCCGTGTTCACCGCCGCTGAGCTCGACGTCGCTGCACACCACGGAATGGTCAAGGTCCACGACCACTTCGCCCGCCCACCGCTGGCCCTCGACCGGGTCCGGTTCGTCGGCGAGGCCATCGTTGCGGTCGTGGCCACCACCGCCACAGCGGCCAGGGACGCGGCCGACCTCGTGGTCGTCGACTACGAGGCGTTGCCGGCGATGGTTCACCCGGAACAGGCGCTCGCCGACGGGGCCGAGGTGCTGTTCGGCGACCATGGCAGCAACGTTGCGATCACCACCACCGACCCCGATCTGCCGGACATCTTCGCCGACGCCGATGTGGTCGTGCGCGGCCGCTTCGTGAACCAGCGCATGGCGGTCGCCCCGATGGAGCCGCATGCCGCCGCGTCGGCACCCGGGCCCGACGGCCGGTTGGTGGTGTTCGGCTCCACGCAGATGCCCCACCTGATGCAGCAGCTGTTGGCCGCCGCGCTCGGCGTCGAGCGCACCGCCATCCACCTCATCACCCCACCCGTCGGCGGTGGATTCGGGGGCAAGGCCGGCCTGTACCCCGAGCAGACCACAGTGGCCGCGCTGGCCATGCGCCTCGGTCGCCCGGTGATGTGGAACGCGACCCGTAGCGAGGACATGGTCGTCCTCGCCCACAGCCGGGCCCAGATCCAGTACGTCCAACTCGGCTGCAAGCACGACGGGACCTTCACCGGGCTACGGATCCACCTCGTCGGCGACGGCGGTGCCTACCCGGGACTCGGCGCGTTCTTACCGGCGGGCACACGGCGAATGTCGAACGGCACCTACCGCTTCGATGCGATCCAGTGCGACATCGCCGTCGCGGCAACCAACACCACCCCGACCGGGGCGTACCGCGGCGCGGGCAGGCCGGAAGCCACCGCGATGCTGGAACGCATCGTCGATCAGGCCGCGCTCCAGCTCGGCATCGATCCCGTCGAGATCCGCCGTCGCAACCTGTTGGCCGATTCGGTGTTCCCGTTCACAACGCTCACCGGTATCACCTACGACAGCGGCGCCTACTTCGCCCCGCTCGACGAGGCCGTACGCCTCGCCGGCTATGACGACCTGCGCCGCGAGCAAGCCGAACGACGGGCACGCAACGACCGCAAGCTGTTGGGCATCGGCGTCGCCACCTACGTCGAGATCACCGCCGGCGGCGGTACCGGCGAGTACGGCGCAGTCGAGGTGCTGCCCGACGGCAGCGCGTCGGTGATGGCCGGCACGTCCGCTCACGGTCAGGGCCACCAGACCGCGTACGCGATGATCGTCAGCGCGCAGACCGGTATCCCGGTGGAACGCATCCGCCTCGTCCCCGTCGACACCGACCTGGTGCGCAGCGGGGGCGGTACCGGTGGTTCGCGCTCGTTGCAGCTCGGCGGATCAGCGGTGCACCGGGCCACCGAAGCTCTCGTCGACAAGGCTCGCCAGCTCGCCGCCACCATGCTCGAAGCCGACGTTGCCGACATCGTCGTCGACATCGCC
>JAYURF010000369.1:0-4248 GCA_043756365.1 Acidimicrobiales bacterium | reverse complement strand
CGAGCGGCGTCGAGTTCGGTCACCTCGCCAGCCAACACGGCGGCCGCGGTGGCGAAGCGGAGCAGCTCCGCGCCGAGGGGGATCCCGACGTCACCACGTCCGGACGAGACAGCGTCGATGTCGACGTCGACGTCGCTGTGATGGCCGCTCCAACTGAGCATGCCGGCGTGCGCGGTCGTTCAATAGAAGCACTCACGCAGCTGCGAAACCCGCGCCGCCACCAACTCCATCTGCGGACGGGACAACGTGCCGCGCGTCCAGCCGGGGTCGATCATCTCGAGGTCCGGGATGTACTGGGCGTCGGCAAGTGCCCACAACCGCTGGTGCTCCGCCGGCACCGACGTGAATGCCTGGACCACCGCAGCCGTCTCGTCGGCCGGTGCTGTCACTCGCACCCAGTTGAGCGCCGCGTCGACCAGGTCTGGTGGTGTCGATCGCGACGGATCGCCGTCGATGGGCTCCGGCATAGCCCACGCGGGTAAACCGGCGGACCGGCGGAAGGCGACAACGGCCGCAACGGTGCAGGCGATGCCGACGATCTCGACGTACGCGAGATCGCCGAGTTCGCCTCGAACACGCTCGTACCATTCCTGGGACAACGTGGCGGCATGGACCGCCACCCGGTAGATCGCGTCGTGGGCACCCGGCGAAGCAACTGGATCGGCGGGCAACCACCCATCGACGGTCGAGGGCGCAATCCACGGCGCGAGCGGGTGCGCAGCGGTGATCGCTGTCAGCGCGGTGGCCGCCAGCGCGACCCGTTGAGGCCCAGTCCACCACGTCCCCGGACCGCCCAACGCAGACCACGCCCGGTGCTGCGCGGCCGCGAGATCAGGGCGCACATCCACGCCGCGACCGTACCCTGAATCACGCGCCTCGCCGCCCGGCACCGACGGCCGACCACGCCCGCTCACCACGCTGCCAAGGCATCCCTGCCCCAGGTGGAGCAGCGGGGTGTCGAGAAGTGCACCGTGGCGGTGGCTTTGTCGACACGCGGCGGGGCCGGGTTGCGCGGGATGGGCGCACATCTGGCGACAGATCGGTGGCTTGAGATTGGGGTGAATGGGTACTGGGGAGCATCGCTGCCGAAGTACAATCCGACACGGGCATCGCCGAAGGCGGCGGTCCGTTCATCAGCACTGCATCACCGAAGTTGCAGTTCGCCCAGTCATCGAGGAGCCCTCGTGCCCAGCGCACTCGCCAGTTTGATCCCCACCGCAGCGACTGCGGCCGACGATACCTTCGTGAGTTTCAACACGCCGCTGTGGGTGTGGGTCGCGCTGGTCGCCGCGATCATCGTGCTGCTCGTCGCCGACCTGCTGCTCGTGCACCGCACCGCACATGTCATCACGATCAAGGAAGCGACGATCGAATCGGCAGTATGGATCTCAATCGGGCTGCTGTTCGGCGTCATCATGATCATCTGGCAGGGCGGCAGCGCCGGAGGTGAGTACTACGCCGGGTTCCTGATCGAAAAGAGCCTGTCGGTCGACAACGTGTTCGTCTGGGCGGTGATCCTGTCGTTCTTCCGGGTCCCCCGCGAGTACCAGTTCAGGGTGCTGTTCTGGGGCATCTTCGGGGCCCTCGTGCTACGGGCGATCTTCATCTTCGCCGGTGTGACCCTGATCGAACGCTTCGAGTGGATCCTGTACGTGTTCGGCGTGTTCTTGCTGTACACCGCGTTCAAGATCGCCCGCCACGACGAATCAGAACAAGTCGACTACAGCAAGAACATCGCCATGCGGCTCGTGCAACGACTGGTTCCGACGACCGATATCTACGATGGCCAGAAGCTGTTCACCAAGGTGAACGCGAAACGGGTCGCAACACCGCTGTTCACGGTGCTGATCCTGATCGAGGCAACCGATGTGGTGTTCGCCGTGGATTCGGTACCGGCGATCCTTGCAGTCAGCCGCGAGCCGTTCATCGTCTTCGCCTCCAACGCGTTCGCGATCCTGGGTTTGCGGTCGCTGTACTTCCTGCTCGGCGGGATGCAGGGCAAGTTCCGCTACTTGAACGTCGGGCTCGGCGTGATCCTGGCCTTCGTCGGGATCAAGATGCTGCTCATCGGCGAACCGTTCGAGGTACATCTACCGACGTTCGTCTCACTCGGGTTCATCGCCGTCGTGCTCACCGTTGCGGTGCTGGCGTCGCTGGCCGCTGATCGACGAGATCACGAACGCGATCCTGATCAGCAACCCACGTCGGTGTGAAGTTGCGGGAGAACTTGATCAGCTCGACCTCGGCCAGCGGTCGCGAGAAGTGGTAGCCCTGCAACAGGTCGAAACCCAGCGCGATCAGGTGCGTGCTCAGCTCGCCGGTTTCGACACCTTCGGCAACCGCGCGCAACCCGAGACGGTGCGCGAGATCGACGATCGAGTGCACGATCGCTGCGTCAGCCTTCGAGGTCAGCAGTGCCCGAACGAAGCGCTGGTCGACCTTCAATTCGTCCAACGGCAGGTATGGCAGCACCGACAGCGACGTGTAGCCGGTACCGAAGTCGTCGATGGACACGCCAATGCCGAAATCGTGCAACAACCGCAGCCGGTCGACCGCTTGCACCAGATCAATTGCCGCGGTCTCGGTCACCTCGATGGTGAGCACGGTCGGCGGGAGCGACCGGACGTGCAGCTCACGAAGAATGCGCTGGGTGAGCGTCGGGTCGGACAGCGATCGCGGCGACAGATTGATCGACACCGGCAGGTCGATTCCGATTCCCCGCCACCGAACCTGCGCGTCGAGCGCCTCGGACAGCACCCAGTCGGTGAGCGGATCAAGCAGGCCCGTTCGCTCGGCCAGGGGGATGAACACCCCCGGTGACACGTTGCCGTGTACCGGGCTCGTCCAACGCAGCAGCGCCTCGACGCTGACCGCGGCACCCGTGACCGCACTCGCTTGAGGTTGGTACGCGAGCGACAACTCGCCGTTGTCAGCAGCAAAGCGGAGATCGGCGAGCAACGCCAGGTCACCGGCAGTCATTGCGGAGGTCACACCGCCCCAGCGGGCATGCAGCACGCCAGACGAAACCGCCCGCTTGGCCGCCACCGACGAGCAGCGGGCGAGCTCGGTGATGTCGTCGCCATCGTCGGGCGCCACGGCAGAACCGACGTACACCCGCAACGACACCTGCACACCGCCGACGAGGTAGCGGCCGGACCGGATGGCTCGCGACACCACGTTGGCGAAGTCGTCGGCCAGTCGATGAATCGGCACCTGACCTGCACCCACGGCCATCACCACCACCAGTTCGTCACCTTCGACACGACCGATCTGCGCCCCTGGCGGCAGAACCTGCCCGACATCTTCCACCACCCGGCGGAGCATCTCCGTGCCAATCTGCGATCCCAGCGCTTCACGCGCATCGGCCAGGCCAGGCAGCACCAAGGTTGCCACGACGTGCGGGCCGCGACCGCCCAACTCGAGCTGCGCGGCAAGGCCCCAACCGTTGAGGAGCCCGGTGTCGGGGTCGATCGAGCTGCGTGTATGCGCTGCTTGAGCGGCAAGGCCGACCGTGAGCCCGACGATCAGCATCGTCGGCAACGTGATCGCCCCGGAAATGATCGCCCGCCCCCACGACAGGCCGCCGAGTGAGCCGACGCCAACCATCACCGCAGCGAACAACTCGTGCGCAACGATCGCCCGCACCGGGAGGAACAACCCGACGAACACGGCGGTCAGCACCACCACCGAGGCGCCTGCGAACATCATCGCATCACCCTGCCCCGCCCACACGAACACGCCGGCGCCGACGGCACCGGCCGCGGAGAATGCATGGCACTGCCATTCGGTCAACTCGCGCGTGCGCAACAACACGGCGATTACCACGAGCGTGCCCGACATCAGTGCTACGAACGGAACAGCCAACGCGGCACCGGTGGCCAGCGCCGCGAGTGGCCAGAAAACTGCGGCGATGAGCGCGATGACTCGCGCCACCGATAGCGGACTGAGCAACTCCAGCGGTGCGCCGAGAGCGATCCAGGAACGGACCTTGGGGAACCAGCGGTTCTGCACCGCGGCGTCGGTTCCGAGGCGCAAGCTGGTGACCTCGTGGCCCCCGCCATCGAGACGCGCCCCCCAACCACGCCACTGCGAAGCCTTCGACGCCGTCATCCACATACCATCGGCATCGCCGGAGCACACCTCAAGGGATTTGCGGTCCCGTCAGCGGCCCCCGCAACCGATCGGGCCATCTGGCGGACCGCCGTTCAGGCAACCGGGCGGGCCGCTGTCGAGCAGGCGAGCCAGATG
>JAYURF010000368.1:0-1573 GCA_043756365.1 Acidimicrobiales bacterium | reverse complement strand
TGCCGATCTCGGCCAACCGGCCCAAGTCCGGGTCGAAACGCAAGCGGTCGCTTCCGCAGGGCCGTGACTTCGATCGCGTGGTCAGCGGGCCGTGGGCTGGGCCGTCACCGATGGATCAGAGCGAGATGGATCACCTGCTCGACAAGATGAACTCCGTCGGGCTGAGCGACAGCGAGCGAAAGCGGCTCAGCGAGCTCGGCAAACGCCTCCGCGGCAACTGAACCGGTCGCTCACAGCGCAGGGGCGGTGGGCCGCACCACGCGACGGGCCAACGCGTAGACCATCAGCGCCGCAGCCGCCAGCGTTGCCGCATAGGCGAGCGTCGGGTATCCGAAGCTCTGCTTCACGAACCCGGAGCTCAACGCAGCGATGCCGCCGCTGAAGCTCATCGCCAAGTCGCCGGCTCCCTGCACCTCGACGCGGACCTCCGGCGGCACCGACTCGGTCAGCAGTGCGCTCCCGGCCACCAGCCCGAAGCTCCAACCCACCCCGAGCAGCAGCAGGCCGGCAAAGATCGTGATGGGTCGGTAGCCCGCGGCCACCGAGATGAACGTTCCTGCACCAAGGGTGACGGCACCGATCATGATCGACCTGGGGCGGCCGAGCCGCTCGACAACGCGACCGACCAGCGGCGAAAACCCGAACATCCCAACGATGTGGAGCGCGATCACGTAGGCGCTGAGGTTGGAATGGCCGTGATCGTTCATGTGCGGCGGGGTCATCGTCATCACCGCCACCATTGCAGTGTGCGACACCACCATCGCTGCCAGCCCCAACTGCGCCATCGGCCGTGCCGCAACCACAGCGGCCGCAGCACGGACCTGGCCCACCGGACGGACCCGTTTCGCCTCCGGGTCGACCATGCCGGCAGCGACGAGCGGGTCGGGCCTCAGGAACACCGCGATCACGCCGGCAGCGAGCGCAAAGAGGACGCCGGCAAACACGAACGGCCCGATCAACGGCTCCAACCCGACCGCACCGGCGAGTCGGCGTTCCCACGGTGTGAGCAACGGCCCGAACGCGGCACCCAATGTGCCGACCCAGACGACGGAACCGATCGCTATCGACCGAGCATTTGGCTCGGCCAGGTCGGCGGCGACGAAACGGCCCTGCAGCCCGGCCACCTGACCGGAACCGAATGCGACCATGCCGACGATGAACAGCGGGAACCACCCGATCTGCCCACCGAACGCAGCGACGAATGCACCGATCGAACCGGCTGCGAACGCCCGCACCAGACCCGGGCGGCGGCCGCGACGGCGCATGAAACCCGACAGCGGGATCGCCACGAAGGCTGCGCCGAACGTGAACGCGGCTGCACCGGCACCGGCCAACCGGTCGCTGTCGAGCAGGTCGCTGACGATCAAGGCGACCACCGCGACCACGCCCGACACTGCGGCCTGGGCCGGGATTTGGGCGACTCGCAGCGTGATCAGCGTGCGCCGCTGCAACGCGGCAGTGCCGGTCACGTCATGCGGTGCTGCGTCGACGCTCACAAGCCGAGCAATGGCTTCAGGTACCGACCGGTGTGGCTTCCGGGCACCGTGGCCACGTGTTCCGGGGTACCAACGGC
>JAYURF010000367.1:0-1574 GCA_043756365.1 Acidimicrobiales bacterium | reverse complement strand
CACCTCATCGCCACTGCTGGCCTGACCCGAACCGACCACGTCGACACGTCGTTGCCGTCGATGGGTGCGGCGTGGAGCATCAGCGGGATGATCTCGATCGCCACCAGCCTCGGTGATGCGTGGCCCGGCTGCGCCGACGTGCTCACACCCGAAATGCGGTACGGCTTGGAAACCGCGCCCGGACGCTACGGCGTCGAGGCCAGAGCCAAGATCGAACGTCGGCGGATGGAGCTCAACGAAGCAATGGCCACAATCTTCCATCCCACCACCGGCGTCGATTTCGTGCTGACCGCCAGCAATCCCGACGTCGCCTTCGATGCCGACGGGCCGCTCCCGCACAGCTTCGGCGGCGAGCAAGCGGGCGCAGGCAACAACGGCAAGCTGACCTTCCCCGCCAACCTGCACGGCAACCCGGCCATCTCGGTCCCCGCCGGCACCGTCGACGGGCTCCCAGTCGGTTTGCAGATCGTCGGGCGCCACTTCAGCGAGCCGCTGCTGCTCGACCTGGCGCTGGCGATGGAGCGGTCACGCCCATGGCCGCTGGTTGCCCCGTCGCCGTCGTGACCGGTTCGAACCTGGTCAGCCAGCGTCATCGGCCGTGACTGGAACCGGCTCGGCGGCGGCTCCGTTCACACCTAACCAGCGTCTGCTGGCAACCGGCCTGGTGCTCGGCGTCACGCTGGTGGCGTTCGAGACCACGGCGGCGATCACCGCGTTGCCGACGATCGCCGACGAACTCGGGGGCGATTCGTTGTATGGCGTGGCGCTCGCCGCGTACACCCTCGCCAACCTCGTTGCGCTCGTCGCCGGTGGGCAGTTCGCTGACCGTCGCGGTCCCACACCAACGTTCCTGATCGCCATTGCGACGTTTGTGACCGGGCTGTTGGTGGCCGGATTCGCCCCGTCGATGGAAGTGATCGTCATCGGCCGAGTGTTGCAAGGCGCCGGTTCGGGCGGCTTCGCACCGATCGCCTACGTACTCGTCAAGCGAGCTTTCCCCGCCGACCGGCAGGCAATGATGTACGCCCTGCTCTCGGCCGGTTGGGTGCTCCCGAGCCTGGTCGCACCCGCGTTCGGTGGTGTCGTCACCGAGCAGTTCGGGTGGCGGTGGGTGTTCTTCGGGATCGTCCCGCTCGCGGTGGCGGTCGGGGCGATGGCCAGCATCCCGATGCGCCAGTACGGGCCCACAAGCATCGGCGAGCGACCGGCCCGAGGCGCTGGTGACCGGCGCGTGCTGATTGCATTCGGCGCGGCGGCCGGCGTGGCGACGGCCGTGATCTCATTGACATCGGCCAACATGGCCGTCCTCGTCGTCGGTACCGTCGCCGGAGCAACGTTGGCGGTCGCGATGCTGCGCCGTCTCCTCCCATCAGGCACGTTCACCGCACGGGCCGGCCAGCCGGCGGTGGTTGCGTGCCGGTTCCTGGCCACAGCGGCGTTTATCGGTGTCGACGGTTTCGTCCCGCTCGCGGCCGCTCGCGTGCATGGGGCGTCACCGACCCGACAGGGGTTTGTCATCATCGGCGCGGCGGTCACGTGGACCGCCGGCCAGGCGTTGTCGGCGAAGCGCCCCG
>JAYURF010000366.1:0-4254 GCA_043756365.1 Acidimicrobiales bacterium | reverse complement strand
TCATCGAGCGCAACACCACGATCCCGACCAAGCGCACCGAGGTGTTCACCACCGCCGACGACATGCAGCCGAGCGTCGAGATCCATGTGCTGCAAGGTGAGCGGGAGATGGCCGGGTACAACAAGACGCTCGGCAAGTTCCAACTCGTCGACCTGCCGCCGGCACCGCGTGGTGTTCCGCAGATCGAGGTCACCTTCGACATCGACGCCAACGGCATCGTCCACGTCTCGGCCAAGGACCGGGCCACGTCGAAAGAGCAGAGCATGACCATCACCGGTCAGAGCACGCTCGACAAGAAGGACATCGATCAAATGGTGCGTGACGCCGAGGCACACGCCGAAGACGACCGTCAGCGCCGCGACGAGGCCGAGACTCGTAACAACGCCGATTCGCTGGTGTATCAGACCGAAAAGGTGCTGCGCGAGCAGGGCGAGAAGGTGACCGCCGACGACAAGTCCGCCGTCGAAGGCCCACTCGCCGAGCTGAAGACGGCACTGGCCGGCAACGACATCGCTGCGATCAAGACCGCTCACGAGGCGCTGATGGGTGCCAGCCAGGCATTCAGCCAGAAGCTGTACGAGGCTGCCTCACGTGACGACGCCGGTGCCGCAGGTACGTCGGCAAGCGGTCAGAACACGGCCGGCTCGGTGGACGACGCCGAGATCGTCGACGCCGAAATCGTCGACGCCGAGATCGTCGACGAGAAGTGAGGTCGTGCTGATGAGCGATCCCATCGCCTCTCAACCCAACGCCCCCACCGACGCCGAGATCGTCGATACCGAGATCGTCGATGCCGAGATCGTCGATGCCGAGATCGTCGATACGGGCGCTGCTGCCCGGCAACCAGACGACCTGGACTTCCTCGACTTCGAAAACGAGCGGGGCAGCGAGGTCGACGACTTCACGAGCGAGATGCACCGGGCCGAGGAGCTCGTCGAACACGATGTCGACGCGCTGCTTGCCGAGCGCGATTCGTTCAAGGACATTGCGCTCCGCCTGCAGGCCGATTTCGAGAACTACCGCAAGCGGGTTGCTGCGCAGCAGATCGATGAAGTCGACCGGGCCACCGGCAAGATCGCCGAAGCGATCCTGCCGGTGCTCGATGCCTGCGAGGCCGCGTTCGCTCACGGTGTCGAAGGCGTCGAGTCGATCTGGTCAGCCTTGATCGGGGTGATGCAGAAGCAGGGCCTCGAGGCGCTCGATCTGGCCAACCAGCCCTTCGATCCAGGTGTGGCCGAAGCGGTGCTTCACGAACCCGGCGACGACGGCGAACCGCCGGTTGTGGCCGAAGTGCTCCGCACCGGCTACCGGTGGAAGGGTCGGGTGTTGCGGCCAGCGATGGTGAAGGTGCGCGGGTAACCATGGCGGCGCAGCGCGAGTGGTACGAAAAGGATTACTACAAGGTGCTCGGCATGTCCGACACCGCCACAGCCAAGGAGATCACCAAGGCGTACCGCAGGCTCGCGCGTGACAGCCATCCCGACACCCACCCCGGCGACGCAAAATCCGAGGACCGCTTCAAAGACGTCAGCGCCGCCTATGACGTGCTCGGCGACGAGACGAAACGCAAAGAGTACGACGAGGTTCGCCGTCTCGGTCCCGTCGGTGGCGGGTTCGCCGGCAATCGCGGCGGGGGCTTCGGACCCGGAGGAGGCACATCGTTCAACGTCGGCTCCGACGGCCTTGGCGATGTCCTCGGCCAGATGTTCGGGCGCGGCCGTCGTGGCGGTGGCGCGTCGGCCGGCGGTGGCCCGCAGCGGGGCACCGACGTCGAAGCCACGCTCACGCTCGATTTTGCCGACGCCGTACGCGGCATCACCACCACGCTGTACCTGACCTCGGATGCACAGTGCAGTACCTGCGCAGGATCGGGTGCCAAGCCCGGCACCTCGCCGAAAGTGTGCTCGCGTTGTGGAGGCCGGGGAGTGGTCGACGAGAACCAGGGGCTGTTTTCGTTCTCGTCGCCGTGCCAGGCATGCGGTGGCCGAGGTGTCGTCATCGAAGATCCATGCCCCACCTGCTACGGGTCGGGCATCGAAAAGCGACAGCGCGAGGTGCAGGCGCGCATCCCCGCCGGCGTCAGCAATGGCCAGCGCATCCGCCTCAAGGGGCGTGGTGGCCCCGGTCGCAACGGTGGGCCGGCCGGCGATCTGTTCGTCGAGTGCAAAGTGATGCCGCACCGCCGCTTCGGTCGTGATGGCGACAACCTGACGGTTCATGTCCAGGCGGGCTTCTCCGACCTCGCCCTCGGTGCCGACGTGCAGGTGCCAACCCTCGATGGTCCGACGGTGACGTTGCGGCTCCGGCCTGGCACGCAGTCGGGTTCGCGGCATCGGGTGAAGGGCAAGGGTGTCGTCACCCCCAGGCACGAAGGTGACCTCATCGTCACCGTCGATGTGCAGGTGCCCACCACGCTCACCGCCCAACAGCGGGCGGCGATCGAGGCGCTTGCCGCGGCGAGTACGGTCTCTGACGAACCGTCCGGTGCGCCCGACGAACAGGATGCGGAGAAGGTCTGATGATGCGCTCGCGAACCCACGCCGTCTACGTCATCTCGGTCGCCGCCGAACTCGCCGGCATGCATCCCCAAACCCTGCGAATCTACGAACGACGCGGGCTCGTGCAACCCGCCCGCACCCAGGGCGGTAACCGCCGCTACAGCGACGTCGACATCGAGCGGTTGCGTCGCATCCAAGACCTCGCTGCCGACGGGATGAACCTCGAAGGCATCCGCCGGGTGATGGAGCTCGAAGTCGAAGTCGAACGGTTGCGAATCGAGAACGATCAACTCCGTGCCCACGTCACCCAGGCTCTGGCCGATGCCGAGCGGCGCACCCCGCGCCGCGATCTGGTCCCGCTGCACCAGACCGTGGCCGTATTCGGAGCACCCCGCCTCGGCGACCGCCCGTAGCCGCCGTGGTCGACCCGGGCTCGACGGGGGCGGTTTTCCGTGGCGACGCGCAAGACTCGGTCACATGCTGAGCCCCGGAACCATCGCCCCCGATTTCGAACTGCCCGACCAGCACGGCAACACCGTGCGCCTCGGCGACCTGCGCGGCCATTGGGTGCTGATGTGGTGGTACCCGAAAGCGTCGACACCCGGTTGAACAGTGCAGGGTCAGGGCCTGCGTGACAGCGCCCAACGGTTCGTCGAACTCGACGTCACGGTGCTCGGTGCCTCCTTCGACACCTCCGCCGACAACCTTGCCTTCGCCGCGGCGCAAGGTTTCGAATACCGGTTGCTCAGCGACACCGACCGCGCCGTCGGCACGCGGTACGAAGCCGTACGCAGCCCCGACGACCGGTATGCGAACTTCCCGCGTCGGGTCAGCTACCTGATCGACCCCGACGGGGTAGTTCGCGTCGCCTACGACGTCACGGATGTCGCAGGGCACGCGGCGACCGTCGTCGCCGACGTCGTCGCACTTCGGGGCGACGGGGGCAACGCGGGCCAATGACAGCATTCGACGCAGCCCCATCCCGCGTCAGCGTGAGTGGGGTCCGCCAGCCGCAGCCGTATGTGCCGGCGATCGAACGTGATGTGGCCGACGGTGACCGCGACGCAGCCGAGTTGCGCGCGCAGGTGCGGTCCGTGGCGCGCGGTGGTGCCCGCGCCGCCGTCCTCGGGGCCAACGACGGGCTCGTCACCAACATCTGCTTGATCCTCGCCGTCGCGGGAGCCGACGGATCGGCCGGTGCCGTGCGCGTCGCCGGATTCGCCAGCCTGATTGCCGGGGCGTTGTCGATGGCCGCCGGCGAATGGGTGAGCGTGCGCAGCCAGGTCGAGCTGTACCAAGGGATCCTGGCCGAACTGCACGCGCTGGTGCAACGCAACCCCAAGCTTGTGCTCGGCCAACTCACCGACGGCCTCGTCGAAGCCGGGTTCGCAGCCGATACCGCCCGGCGCGTCGCCACCGAGCTACCACTCGATGAGCAGCACTTCTTCGACTTTTCGGCGCGCACCATCTTCGGGCTGAACCCGGCCGAGCTGGGGTCGCCGTGGATCGCCGCAACGAGCTCGCTGGCCCTGTTCGCCGCGGGTGCCGCCGTCCCGCTGCTGCCATGGTTCGTCACCAGCGGGGCGACGGCGATCACCATTTCCGTGGTCGCCACCGCGCTCGCCAGCGCAGCTGTCGGCGGCTGGGTCAGCCGCTCGGCCGGCCGTCCACGCTGGCGTGGCGCAACCCGCCAGTTGGCCATCGTGGTGGCCGCCGCCGCAGTGACCTACGGCATCGGTGCCCTGTTCGGCACCGC
>JAYURF010000365.1:0-1578 GCA_043756365.1 Acidimicrobiales bacterium | reverse complement strand
CGGGCGGCTGGGCGACGCTCGCCGCGTTGGTGGTCGGGGCATTCGGGTATGGGGCCTCGATCACGTTATGGGTGGCGGGGGCGCGTGAGCTCGGCGCGGCCCGCGGGCAACTTGTGTTCGCCACGGCTCCGTTCGTCGGGGCGGTCGTCGCGTGGACGGTGTTCACCGAGCCGGTCGTCGGCCGCCAGGTGGTGTCGCTGGTGATCGCTGCCGCTGGCGTGAGCATGGTGCTGCGCAGCGACCACGTTCACCAGCACGCCCACGGACCAGTCGAACACGACCACGATCACGACCACGCAGACGGTCACCACGAGCACGAGCACGAGCAGGCGCCCGGGCAGGCGCAGTCTGACGATGTTGTCGACCTCGCCGATGCGACAGGAACCGGGTTACGTCACCGCCATGTTCACCGGCACAGTCCGATGGTCCATGCTCACCCTCACGTTCCCGATCTGCATCACCGCCACGACCACCCCGACGCGTGAGCGCATCAGCGCCGTTCGCGCCGTTCACTCCAGTGCGTCAGGTGCATCAGGTGCGGTCCTGCCAGGTGCACACGCACGCTTCGTTGCCCTCCGCATCCGCGAGCACCCAGAACGCCCTGGCGTACTCGTCGCTGACCAGACGGCCGCCGGCAGCAATGGCTGCAGCCACGCGAGCGTCGGCTTCGTCATGGGCAACGGTCACATCGATGTGCACGCGGTTGCGTTGGGGTCGCTCGGTGTCCATCTGCTGGAACCAGATGGATGGACCGATCCGGAGGGGGTCGACAACCTCGTCCGACGGCTCTCCGGAGGGTGAGGGGCGACCCTCGGAGTATCCGAGCACGGCTGCCCAGAATGGCCGGATCGCGTTGATGTCCATCGCGTCGATGGCGATCTCCAGTGCGCAGCCCGTGGGCGGCTCGGCGGTGAGCCCCGCGGTCGCGGCGAGCGCAGAGATGGTACGCGCCAAATCGACATCGGCGTTGGTCAGCCCGCGCGTGGCGTGGGTGGTGAGCACGACGTGGACCACGCCGGGGTACCGAAGGTCGACATCGGGATGATGACGAGCCGTCTCTGCCGCATCGGCAATCTCGTTGACGAAGGCGGCCGCAGCCGGGAAGCTCGTCGCCCGGAACCTGGCCTCGACCCGGCGGAGCAGCACCCGCCAATCGGAGAGTTCTGTGTTCGCACTCAGCTCGGCGGCGGTGACATTGGCGTGCATCTCCGGATCGTAGCGAAATTGCGTCGCGGGCCGATCGCCCCGATTGTGGTGTGGGGCGCGACTAGCGGCTCACGGCTGGCTGATCTCGTCGATCAGACCCCACGTGAGTGCTGTTGTGGCGTCGATCGTGGTCCCCATCAGCGCCAGCAGCGCCGTGCGGTGACGACCGATGCGGCGCGCCAGACTGACTGTTCCGCCGGCACCAGGGATCAAGCCCAGCGAGACCTCCGGGAGCCCGAATTTGGTCGCCGGATGAGCACGTACATGGCCGGCGAAGGCCGCCAGTTCGACGCCTGACCCAAGGCACGAACCATGGACCTCGGCCACCACCCGGTCGCTCAGCCGGGCGATCAGCCTGGCCGCGCTGCGGGA
>JAYURF010000364.1:0-12558 GCA_043756365.1 Acidimicrobiales bacterium | reverse complement strand
AGCGCGGCGACCGCACCGTCGCGGTCGAGGTTGTGTATGTCGAGCGCGCAGAGCCCGGCTACCACGGTTGCTACCGACATCACTATCAACCCCTTTCGACCGTCACGGACCGCACAGGACCGAGGACCGGCCCCACATAGGGTCCCGGCTTCACGGCTCACGATCACACGAGTTTTGGGGGGCACTGACGCCCGATACACCCCCATCACCCGGGGCACCACCAACCCTACGCGAGGGGTCTCACACAGTTTCGTTGACCGATCGGTCGCCCTCGCCGGTCGAACGGGAAGGTCCACATGGTCGGATGACCGACCCTTGGTTGATGCGACGACCCGGTGCCGTAGGCGTGGCGGCCGGTGATGTGTCAGCCGGTGATGCCGGTGGCCGGGCTGCCCTGGCCCGTGGCCCGGTCGTCGGCCCATTGTTCGAGGGTGGCGGCGAGTTCGGCGTTGGCGGTGGCAGCCGCCCACTGCTTCGGCAGGGCCGGGAACGAGTACTCGCCGATGTCGGCTGGTTGATACGCGGCGGCCTTGCGGGCCATCGCCGCTTCGATTGCCGGCGCCAGCCGGCGGGCCTTCGCGGCAACCTGGGCCTCGTCGCGCTCGATGAACTCGGGCAGGATCTCGGTGCCGAAGATCTCGATCGATTCCATGATGTGGTCGTGTTCGTTGCGGCCGGCCTGGAGCACGAAGATCACCTGATCGACGCCCGCCTGTTCGAACCGGCGCAGGTACTCGCGTACTTGATCGGGTGTGCCGACACTGCCGCGCAACCCGGCGGTATCCCCGCCGGCTTGCTTGGCGCCGAGGACCCCGCGCTGTTGCGCGGCTGCGACGGCGGCCGGGTCGTAACCCTTGGCGGCGCGCCGGTCGACGTACTCGGACCACACGTCGGTGGTGCCTGGCCGATGGTCGCCGAACACATAGAAGTGGCCGAGCGAGTAGCCGAAGAAGTTCGATCCCTCGGCACCGCGGCGGATCGCCTCGTGCTCGTCGTGGTGAACCATCATCGGGCTGACGCAGGCGACCTGCGGGTTGACGGCGAAGCCGACCGGCACGCACGACTCGGTGAAGGTCCGTTCGTACTCGGTGACCCAGTTGACCGCCTCCTCCGGATCGATGAACGCGAACGTGAGCGCACCCATCCCCTTCTCGGCCGCCAGCAGAATCGTCTCGCGTCGCGAGCACGCGACCCACAGCGGGGGGTGTGGTTTCTGCACGGGTTTGGGGATGACGTTGCGCGGCGGCATCGTGACGAAGCGGCCGTCGACACCGGTAAACGGTGCTTCCACCATGCACCGCACCGCGACGTCGAGGCCTTCCAGCCACGCATCACGTTTGTCCGCGGGGTTCAGCCCGAACCCGCCGAGCTCTGCCTCGCTGGACGACTCGCCGCTGCCGAACTCGACCCGCCCGTTGGAGACCAGATCGAGCATGCCCACCCGTTCGGCCGTGCGCGCCGGATGGTTGAACTGTGGCGCAGTGAGTATGACGCCGTGGCCGAGCCGTATGTTCTTCGTGCGTTGGCTGCAGGCGGCGAGAAACACCTCGGGCGCAGACGAGTGCGAGTACTCCTCCAGGAAGTGGTGCTCCACCTCCCACACGTACTGGATGCCGAGCGAATCGGCGAGCTCAACTTGGGTGAGTGCATCCTGGATGAGCTGCTGTTCGCTGCCCTCGTCCCACGGACGACCCATCTGGTGCTCGTAGAATATGCCGAACTTCACCGCCCGATGTAAACACAGGTGTATACACATGTCAACGCCGATGCCGGCCGGGGGTTTCGACCCCGATCCGGTCCGTCAACCGAGCCCGACGACGCGAATGCCGCGTGTCGCGCGGCGGGCCCAGATCGCCCGGCACGCGGCGACGGTGTTCATGCGCGGCGGGTTCGATGGCACATCGATGGACGACGTCGCGGTTGCCGCCGGTGTCACCCGGCTGATCGTCTACCGCATCTTCGAGTCGAAGCAGGACCTGTACCGCGCAGTGCTCGACCTGGTGATCGACGACCTCGTCGCCTCGTTCGACGTGCCTCGCGATGACGTGCCTCGCGACACCGTGCGGGCCAGTGACGTGGGTGCCGCTCCGCTGCGCGCCGGGACCGAGATCGCCGAGGTGTTGTTGGGCGTTGCCAGACGGCATCCCGACGGGTTCCGCCTGCTGTGGCGGCATGCCGCCCACGAACCCGAGTTCCGCGAGTTGGCAGCGCTGTTCAAGGTGGCGATCACCGACTACGCGATTGCCTTGCTGGAACCGGCGATGGACGACCGGATGATCAGGCGGTGGGCGGCTGAATCACTGGTGAGCCACCTCTACGAAAGCGTGTGCCTGTGGCTCGACGACGGCGACGCGCAGCGCGACGATGAGTTCCTCGAGCTCGTCAACGAGGGCATGCGGGCAATGGTGCTGCGGTGGGTCGAGCTGCTCAGCCGCCGATGAGTGCGGTCATCAGGCGCAAAACATTTCGGGGTCGCTCGTCGTGACTGGCCGATAGACCACGGAACGCCCAGCCTTCGTTGCAGTCAGACGAGTCTCGTCTAATGAAAGCACAACCTCGACAGCGATGATCTGCTCGCCGGGACCGAGAGTTTGCGACCACTCGATCGGCATCCAATCCGAATCGGATCCGTTCGCTTCATCAGTGATCCAGAAGGTGTCATTCACCGGCATCGCCAGGGCTTCAACTCCGCAATGCGTCCCAACGTCCAACACGTACGCCACACCTGGCAGGGCTCGTAGCCCACCCGAGATCGTCTCGACTGGACTCCCGTTGCTCACATCGTCTTGCCCCGCGACCGGGGTATCTCCGTCACCGCAGGCCGAAAGAGCCAGAACCAACAGCGCAGTGACAAGAGTGGACCTCATGACGATGCGACGACTCCCGGAGCATCCTTGGTTCCCACATTGACCAGATTGAACTCGTTGACGCGGCGAAGCAAGCACCACCAGCGGAGCTGTCGCAGGTCTCACCCGCCCGTGACTGTGGCAACCACGTCGACGATGCGGTCGATCTGGGCGTCGGTGATGACCAGCGGTGGGCAGAACGTCAGCGTGTCGGTGTTGATCGCCCGGCAGATCACCCCGAGACCGAGCATCTGGTCGCGCACCGCCATCGCTGCGTGCTTGGGCTGCAATGCGACCGCGCGCATTGCGCCTTCGCCGCGGGTGTGGTCGATGATCCCGTCGTCGGCGAGCGCCTGGAAACCGTCGTGCAAGCGCATGCCGACGTGCTTGGCGCGCTCGACGAGCCCTTCACGTTCGATGATCGCCAAGTTGGCCAGCCCCGCCGCACACGCTGCAGGATGGCCCGAGTAGGTGAACCCGTGGCGGAGGAAGAAATCGGGATCGGATTCCAGAGCAGCGCACGGTGCGGCACCGAGGAACACGCCGCCGAGGGGCTGGTAGCCAGAGGTGACGGCCTTGGCAAAGGTGACGATGTCGGGACGCACGCCGTAGTGGTGCGCAGCAAACCACGAACCGAGCCGACCGAAACCGGTGATCACCTCGTCGAACACGAGGTACGCGCCGTGCTGATCGCACAGCTTGCGCAGCCCGGTGAGGTAGTTCTCCGGCGGGGGATAGATGCCCCCGGCACCCTGCACCGGCTCGGTGATCACCGCCGCGATGGTGTCCGAGTGAGCGGCCATGAGCGATGCCATTGCCTCGATGTCGTCGGCGGCAACCTGGATCACGTCGCCGACGAACGGGCCGAAGTTCTCGCGGTTCGGGGCGATGCCCTGCGCGCTAGTGCCGCCGTAGGCGACACCGTGATACCCGCGCTCGCGGGAGATGATCAGCTTGCGTTGCGGTTGCCCGGCCTGGACCTGCGCGATGCGGGCCAGCTTCATCGCCGAGTCGATCGCCTCGGAGCCGGAGCCGCACAGGAACACCCGGCTGTCGGGCATCGGGGCAATCTGATGTAGTTGATCGGCGAGCCGTTCGGCCGGTTCGTTGGTGAACGGGTCGAAGCAGCTGTACGAGGCGATCTGGCTCATCTGGGCGTGGACCGCGTCGTTGATCTCGGCCCTGCCGTGACCGACGGCGCAGTACCACAAGCTGGCCATCCCGTCGATTAGTTCGTTGCCGTCGGAGTCCCAGACCAGGGCGCCCTCGCCACGGACGATGGAGATGAACGACTCGCGGGTGGGCTTGGCATACGGATGCAGGAACGACGGCGGCGACATGGCCGAAACCGTACTGCCAACCAGCCCGTAGCTCGCATGCATGTCTATGATCGAACCAATGGTTTTGACCCGGTCGGCTGGCCGCCTGGCGGGCGATACGCCCACGCAACTTCGTGTCGCAACCGCGATCACGGTGCTGTGCGCGGTCGCCGTCTCGATCGGCGGCTGGTACGCCCTCGATCGACGCGCCGACGCGATCGACGACGCCGGCGCGGCCGCAGCGCAACTGGTGCGGGTGCAGGAGGTGCGCGTCCTCGTGGTGCAGGCCGACTCGCTGGCGTCGACGGCGTACCTGCGCGGCGGGCAGGAACTGGCCGAGCAGCGGCGCCTGTACGACGACAGCATTGCGGCCGCATCGGGCGGGCTGATCGACTCGGCCGCCTCTGCTGCGGGGACCGACGCGGCAACGCTGCAGCGCGCCACGTCGCTGCTGGCCCGCTACGTGGGCCTCGCCGAGCAGGCTCGGGCCAACAACCGTCAGGGCTTCCCGGTGGGGGCTGCGTACCAGCGCCAGGCGCGAACGGTGATCGAGGAGGTCGTGGCTGCGTTGCGCGAGGTGGAGACCAACTCTCGTGCCCGGGTCAACGACACCGTCGCCAGCGGCCACCGGTCGAGTTGGCTGCTGATGCTCACCGCGTTGGTGCTCGTCGCCGCGATCGCCGGCGGGTCCGTGTGGTTGGCGCTACGCTTCCGCCGTCTCGTCAACGTGCCGCTGGCCATCGCCGGGGCGCTGACGATCGTGGTGCTCGGAGTGGTCGTGGCGCGCAGCGCTGCGGCGATGACCGACGCCGACGACGCCGTGATCGGCCCGTTGGCTGCGGCCGATCTGTTGGCGCAGGGGCGCGCCGCGGGCTTCGATGCCCGCTCGAACGAGGCGCTCACGTTGATCGCCCGCGGTAACGGCGATGCCTACGAAATCGAGTGGCAACGCTCGGCGAGCGCGGTCGAGCAGTCGGTCGACCGAGCGTGCTCGAAGTTCTCGGTGGGCTGTGATGCGCGCGACTGGTTCGGTTCGTACCGTTCCGCTCACGAGGTCGTGCGCACCCTCGATGGCGATGGCAACTGGGACGCTGCTGTCGACGCCAGCTTGGGTGATGCGGTCGGGCTGCCGAATGCGCGGGTCGAGTTCGAGGCCTTCGCGGTCGCATCGGACGAGGCGTTGCAGCTCGAGTCGGATCGTGCCGCGGCCGGCTTCGCGACTGCCGGCGACTCGCTCGGGAACCTCGGTTGGCTCACCGTTGTCGTGGGGTTGATCGTCGCCGGCTTGGCGAGTGCCGGGTACGGCCAGCGCGTGCGGGAGTACCGATGAAACATCGCGCTATCCGGGTTCGCCGCGCGATCGGGGTCCTGCTGGCGACCTGTTCGGTTGCGGCGTGCTCGGGGGATGCCGCGCTCCCCGGTGAGATCGTCGGTGTGGCTGTCGAGCCCACGGTGCCGACCACTTCGATACCACCGGAGTGCACCGAGGCCGAAAATGCCATGGATGCAACTCCGTCGTACCCGCCGCTCGCCGAGCTTCCAGCACCGGGGGATATGCCAGCGGAGTCGACGATGGAGGAGATCCACGATCGAGGCCGCCTGATCGTCGGTGTCTCTGCCGACACGCTGCTGTTCGGGGCGCGCAACCCGCTCTCCGGTCGCATCGAGGGTTTCGACATCGACATGCTCAGCGAGGTAGCGAGGGCGATCTTCGGCGATATCACCGAGCGGATCGAGTACCGGGTGATCACGTACGCCGACCGCCTGCCATCGCTGGAATCGGGTGCGGTCGACATCGTCGCCCACACGATGACGATCAACTGCCGCCGGTGGTTGCGGATCGCGTTCTCGTCGGAGTACTTCCATGCCGGTCAGAAGGTGCTCGTGAAGACCGGCTCGGGGGTTGCCACGATCGACGACCTGGCCGCACAGGGTGGCACGGTGTGCGCCCCCGAAGGCAGCACCAACATCGACGAACTCAGCGACGCTGTCAAATACCCGGGCCTGGTGGTGATCGGCAAGGCCGACATCAGCGACTGCCTGGTGGCGATGCAACAGGGCGAGGCCGATGCCACCTCGGGCGACGACACCGTGCTCGCCGGCTTTGCCGCGCAGGACCCCAACACCGAGGTGGTCGGCGAGCGATTCACCGACGAGCCGTACGGGCTCGGCTTCAACCGCGACGAAGTCGATCTCGTGCAGTTCGCGAATGCGGTGATCGAACAGATGCGCACCGATGGGCGCTGGACCGACATCTATCAGCGATGGCTGGTCGACACGGGCGCGCTGCCCGGCGGTGTCGCGACAGCTCCACCTGCGAACCACACCAGGGTGCTGCCGTGACCGATTCGGCGGCGGTGGTGATCGCGCAGTGGGATGGGTGGTTGGAGCGGGCCACCGACCGGCTGTTCGAGCTGGACCAGCGAGTGGCCGCTGGCGGGACCGACGCGCTGCGGCTCGATGTGGCAGCTGCGTTCGTATGCCGCAAGGCGATCTCCCATCGGGTCGAGGCGATGCGCAGTGCCGGTGCTGGTGCCGCCCCGACGGCGGCCGGGTTGGCTGCTACCGGGCTGGTCGACGACCACGGCGAGGCGGTCGCCGCCGACCTCGCGACGGCGGCGACGCTGCTCTCGGCGATCCTGGACCGGGTCGATGCCGCACTGGGCGCGATCGAAGCCGGCCAGGCCTCTGCCGCAGCCAACCGCGCTGCGGCTCAGGCCGACATCGAGGTCGTCGAGCGACTGTCGGCCGAACTGGGGATGAACGCCGGCCGCGTCGCCGAGTTGCGCAGCCGCCTCGATGCCGCTCTGCCCGGCGCACCCGATGCACCTGACGCGCTGGCCGGGGTGGCCGGAGATCTTGCTGACGCCCGCGCCGAGTTGCAGGCGCTGGCTGCCGAGCGGGCTTCGCTGCTGGCCCGCTGGGAACAGGTGGCCGACGACCTTGCCCGGCTGGCCGAACGAGAAGTGGAGGTGCGCGCCGTGGTCGCCACGTGCCGAGAAAAGGTGCTTCCACTGCCCGCGCTGGCGGTTCCATCGGTGGCGGCGCTCGGTGCACCCGAGCCGATCGAGTCGCTCTCGGCGAAGCCATGGGCGGCGGCGCGGGCGATCATGGCCCCGTTCGTGAGCCGCGTCGACCGTGTGGACGCAGCGTTCGCCGAGGTCGCCGCGCGTTACGGCGCGGTGCTCGTCCGGCGAGACGAACTGCGCGGGCTGCTGCACGCGTTCCGCGACAAGGCCGGAGGACATTCGATGGCCGAGGATGCCGATCTCGAACGGTCGTTCAAAGCGGCCGAGGCGGTGCTGTGGTCGGCACCGTGCGACGTGGACCGCGCCGCCCGGTTGGTCGACGTGTACGTCGACGCGGTGAACCTGGCGGTTGCCGGCAAGGGGGTGCACCGGTGAACACGTGCACCCAACCCGGTTGTTCCGGCACGATCGCCGATGGGTACTGCGACGTGTGCGGGATGGCCCCGAGCCCGACCGCTCCGGTCGCCGGCACCAGCGGCACGACGGGCACGACCGGTACGACGGCAGCGTCGGCGCGCCGGAGCACCGTGACCAACCGGCTCGGGATGGTGCCGCTCGGATCGGCGCGCAGCGCCTCGGGGAGCCGCCCCACCCGGCGCCTCGGCGCGTCGCGGTCCAGTTCGCGGCTCGGTGCCGGTCTCACGCACGTGGCCGCGGTGCCGATCCGCGACCCGTTGCAGGCGTTGATGGATCCCCCCGCCGTGGCGGAGGACAAGCGATTCTGCTCGGTGTGCCAGAGCCCGGTCGGGCGATCACGCGATGGTGCGCCGGGTCGCGCCAAGGGCTTTTGCCCGAAGTGCCGCACACCGTTCGATTTCGAACCGAAGCTCGGCGCGGGCACGCTGCTCGGCGGCCAGTACGAGATCGTCGGCTGCCTTGCCCATGGCGGGATGGGATGGATCTACCTTGCCCGCGACCGCAACGTGAACGATCGGTGGGTGGTCGTCAAGGGCTTGTTGAACGCCGGCGATCCCGATGCGTTCCGGGCGGCTGTGGCCGAGAAGCAGTTCCTCGCCGAGGTGGAGCATCCGACGATCGTCGAGATCTACAACTTCGTGTCGGGCCCCGACGGGGCGTCGTACATCATCATGGAATACGTCGGTGGGCAGGCACTGAACTCGCTGTTGAAGTCGCGCATGCAGGCCGCCGGCGGGGTGTTCTCGCCCCTGCCGCTGGAGCTGGCCCTCGCCTACATCATCGAGGCGCTGCCGGCGTTTTCGTACCTGCACGCGCTCGGTCTGCTGTACTGCGACTTCAAACCGGCGAACGTGATCCAGGTGGGTGATGGCATCAAGCTGATCGACCTCGGCGGGGTACGGCGCATCGACGACGACGTCACGCCAATCTACGGAACCGTTGGTTTTCAAGCACCTGAGGTGCCCTCCGACGGCACCAGCGTCGCCAGCGACATTTACACCATTGCCCGCACGCTGGCCGTGCTGGTGTTCGAGTTCCGTGGGTCGCAGACCACGTACGTCGACAGCCTGCCTCCGGCGGAGGACGTAGAACTCTTCGCCGACAACGACTCGCTCTACCGGCTGCTGTTGCGGGCGACGGCTCCGAAGCCTGCCGACCGCTTCGCGACGGTCGAGGAACTGGGGGTGCAGATGCTCGGTGTGCTGCGCGAGGTGGCGGCACGTACGGCATCGGGACTGCCGACGCGGAGCACGCCATCGGTGTCGTTCGCAGCGCCCCGTGTCGCCACGGCACAGCTCGAGTGGGGCGACCTCCCGCAGGCGCTGCCCGATGGCAACGATCCGTCCGCAGCCTGGCTGGACACGGTCACGGCCACCGATCCGGCGATGCGCCTGTCGCTGCTGGCCAACCCGCCAGAGGAGACGTCGGCAGTGACCGTGGCTCGCGCATATGCCTCGCTGGCGCTCGGCGACCTCGAGGCTGTGCGTCGCGCCGCCGCCCAGCTGTCGCAGGCAGATCCGTGGGAATGGAGGGCGGTGTGGCTGCAGGGCCTTCTCGCGCTGCACACCGGCGCCGCCGACGATGCCGTCAGCGCGTTCAACACCGTGTACGGCCAGCTCCCCGGCGAGCTGGCCCCGAAGCTGGCCTTGGCGCGGGCGTGCGAGCTGGCGGGCGATCATGATGTGGCCGACCGCGCCTACCTGGTGTGTGAGCGCACAGATGCGGCGTACGTGGCTGCGGCGCTGTTCGGGCGGGCACGCGTTGCGATCGCCGACGGCCGTGGCAGCGATGCGCTCAGCGCGCTCGAGGCGATCCCGCCGACCAGCCGCGCCTTCGGTGAATCGCGGCGGATGCGCGCCGAACTGCTGGCCACCACACCCGACCCGGCCCGCGTGCTCGGGTCGCTCGATGATGCGGCGCGTCAACTCGACGACGCTGCTGTTGACTCCGCCGAGCGGGCGCGGCTGGAGCTGACCATCTTCGACAAGGCCCTCCAACACGTCGTCGCCAACCCGCCGACCGGTCCGACCGGGCCAGCGTCGGTTGGTGGGACGCCGGCCGACGAGGCGTCGATCCGGCGTCGGCTCGAGCTGGCCTACCGCGCCGCCGCGTCCACGGAGACCGAACGCCGGCGGCGGGTGGAGCTAGTCGACCTGGCCAACCGTGTGCGCGTGCGCTCGCTGCGATGAGCGATGTGTCTGGCAGCAACCTGTCCGATCGCGATGTGCTCTGCCCAACGTGCGCAGCACTGATCCACGCGGGGGACGCGTTCTGCGAAGCGTGCGGATCGACACTGGATGCGGCGCGCGCATCGGGCGATGCCACCGTGGAGACACCGGCACCGGAGCTTGGTGGGCGGACGCATCTCCTGGCCCCATCGGCGGCGCGCGTCGAGGTGTGCCACGTGTGCGGTGCGCCGATCGCCGACGATGGGTTCTGCAGCCAGTGCGGCCAGCGGGCTCGCACCCGGCGCGAGCACTGGACCGAAACGCCGGCGGCTTGGGTGGGCGGCGTGTGCGACAAGGGCATCGTGCACGCCCGCAACGAAGACGCGATGGCGCTCGCCGCCGACGGCGACGATCTCGCCGTGCTCGTGGTGTGCGACGGGGTGACCACCGCGCCCGATAGCGACCGGGCCAGCCTCGCCGCATCGAAGGCGGCGTGCGCGCAGCTCATGGCTGTGGCTCGGCCGACCGGATCGTTTGCCGCACGGCTCACGGCCTGGCAGGCAGCGCTTGGCGCAGCATGCGCAACGGCGAATGCCGAAGCAGTTGCGATAGCCCGCTCGCTGGGCGATCCGCGGGAGCCGCCGTCGTGCACGTTCGTGGCCGCCGTCGTCGACCACGACCTGGTTGCGACGGCGTGGTGTGGCGATTCGCGGGCGTACTGGATCGCCGACGACCCGGCCGGTTCTGCCGAGCTCTCCCTCGACCACTCGCTCGGCACCGAGATGCTCGCAGCCGGCTTCACCCGCGAGCAGGCAGAATCCGATCCCACCTTTCACACCATCACCCGGTGGCTCGGTGCCGACTCGATCGACCCGACGCCGGAGTTCGCCACGTTGGCTGTCGACGCGCCGGGTTGGGTGCTCGTCGTGAGCGATGGGATGTGGAACTACGCCTCACCCGTCGGTGACCTCCGGCGCCTGATCGAGGAGGCCACGGCCGGTGGTGCCACCGGGCCCACCGAGATCGCCGAGTCGCTGGCGGCATTCGCCAACGGTTGCGGCGGGCACGACAACATCACCGTGGCGCTCGCTCGCCGTGACCCGCAACTACCCTGAGCCCGAGCGCCGACGAGAAGGAGAGCATGTGGCCGAGTTCCGAGCCGAGGTCTTCCAGAACGAGTACCTGAGCGACGGTGCCACCGACGTGCATGCCGTGGTCTCCATCACTTGCACGGGAGCCGGTGGCGCTGGCGAGCGCAGCGGCGAGGTCTCCGAGGTGATCATCATCGACACGTCCGGCTCGATGGACATGCCGTCGAGCAAGATCGCTGCCGCCCGTCGCGCGGCCAAGGTTGCCCTCGACGAGATCGTCGACGGTGCCTGGTTCGCAGTCCTGTCCGGCCACACGATCGCGCAGATGGTGTATCCCGAGCACCCCGGTCTGGCGAAGATGTCAGCGGTCACCCGGGCCGATGCGAAAGCGGCCGCCGGCAAGGTGCGTAGCGGGGGAGCGACGGCGATCGGTGCCTGGATCGCCGCGGCGACGGCCCTGTTCGAGCAGGCACCGCCGGGCCAGCGACACGCGATCCTGCTGACCGACGGCAAGATCGAAGGTGAGGAACCGGGAGCGCTCGATGCCGCACTCGCCGCGGCGACCGGCAAGTTCCAGTGCGATTGCCGCGGCATCGGCAGCGACTGGGTTGTCGACGAGTTGCGCACGATCTCGACCGCTCTGCTCGGCACGGTCGACATCGTCGCCAAGGCCGAGGATCTCGAAGCCGACTTCGAGCAGATGATGAAGACAGCGATGAGCCGCGGCGTGGCCGATGCCCGGCTGCGGCTGTGGGCGCCGCAGGGTTCGACCGTGCAATTCGTCCGCCAGGTGGCGCCGCAGGTGGACGACGTCACCCCGCGGGCCGTGCAGGTGAGCCCGCTCGTGGTCGAGTTCCCGACCGGGGCGTGGAGCGACGAGAGTCGCGACTACCACGTCGCGGTGCGCGTGCCGGTGGCGCCCGTCGGCAACGAGCGTCTCGCCGCACGCGTGGAGTTGGTGGTCGACGATCAGGTGCTGGCCAAGGCGCTCGTGAAGGCGATCTGGACCGGCGACGCGAACCTCACCACCCGAATCGACCCCGCCGTCGCGCACTACACCGGCCAGGCGCAACTCGCCGATGTGATTCAGCGTGGCCTCGCCGCAAAGACCGCCGGAGACGACCGCACCGCCACCGTGCTGCTCGGCGAGGCCGCCAAGCTGGCCCACCAGAGCGGCAACGAAGACACCACTCGCTTGCTCAACAAGGTGGTCGATGTGGTCGACGTGGAGGCCGGCACGGTACGGCTGAAGCGGGAAGTCGAGCGCAGCGATGAGATGGCCCTCGATACGCGCAGTACCAAGACCACCCGGATCAAGCGGGAGCCATGAGCGCTGCAACCTGCCCGAACGGCCACACCTCTGGCGATCCGGAGTGGTGCGATACCTGCGGCGCGCCGATGGCGTCAACGTCAACGCCCGCGTCAACGTCCGTGCCGGGCGGGCCGGGCGGGTCCGGGTCTCCCGCTGCGCCGGCTGCTGGCCCGATCACGTGCCCGCACTGTGCGGCGGTCAACGCTGCCGACAACCTGTTCTGCGAGTCGTGCGGGTACGACTTCGTAACCGGCCAGGTTCCCGAGCCGACGGTGTTGTTGGCGGTCACGCCGGATCCCGCGCTGACGACGGCCGCCCCGACGTGGATCGTGGTCGTGGAGGTCGATCCGGTGTGGTATTCGGTGAAGGGGGAGCT
>JAYURF010000363.1:0-12633 GCA_043756365.1 Acidimicrobiales bacterium | reverse complement strand
ACACCGGGTGGCTGAGGAAACGAACCAGTCGCTCTGGTGCCTCCAGTACGTCGATCGCGTGGCGTGAGGGCGGGGTATCGACGATGACGAGGTCGTAGTCGCCGTCGGTGACGAGCTGGTGCAGGCGCTCGATCGCCATGTACTCCTGTGCGCCGCCGAGGGACCCGGCGATTCCCCGGTAGATCGGGTTGGCCAGGACCGCGTCGGCGCGATCGCCGGCACGCTCGATGACGAGACGGTCGAAGGTACGCTCGGCATCGAGCATCAACGCGGAGAACGAGCCGCCGCGCTTGGGGGCGCCCGTGGTGGCGCCGACGACCCGGTGGGGTTCGTCGGAGGTGGCTTCGATCCCGAGCGCGTCAGCCAGACGGCGAGCCGGATCGATGGTGACGACCACGACACGGCGGCCAAGCCGCGCCATGGCAAGGCCGAGCGCTGCCGCAGTGGTGGTCTTGCCGACCCCGCCGGGTCCGCACGTGACCAGCAGATCGACATCGGCGATCACCTCGGCGAACCCGCCGCCCGGCTGGCTCATCGCTCCTCGGTATGGCGCGACGGTTCCGCCGCGAGCGCGGTGGCGAGGATATCGAGATGCTCGGGAGTGAGCCGTGGCGCGGGGATGCGCGGCAGCGTGATGGTGGCGATCGACAACGCATCGGTCAATCGGTTGATCTGCTCGCGCTGCACCTCCAACCGGGCAGCCCCGAACTGGCTCGAGGTCTGCAACGAACGCCGATCAGCGGCCGACACACTGATGGCGGCGGCCCGGACAGCTGCGGCTACCGGCACCGACAACCCGTGCCGATCCGGCCAGCATGCATTGATCACGACCGGGGCGAGCGCGATGCCGAGGTCGTCACTGATGTCGCCGGCGAGTTCGACGAGTTCGTTGACAGGTGTCTCCTCGGGCAGGGTCACCAGGAGCGCCTGGGTTCGTGCTGGGTCGGCGAGCATCGCCGCGACCTCCTCCGCCTGATCTCGGACGGGTCCGCCGGCGACAGCGACGCGGAGGCCGTTGGCCGAACGAAGAAACGGTGCGGCATGGCCCGCCGGAGGCGCGTCGACCACGATCAGGTCGGCTGCGCCAGCGCGCTCGAGCTCTTTGATCTTGCCCAGCACCAACAGGTGCTCGAGGCCAGGCGTGGCTGCGGCGACGAGATCGAGCGAGGCCGCCGAGGCGGCACGGCGGACGATGCCGCCGATACCGCGGAGGTCGAGGTAGTCACCGAAGGCTTGTGCAGGCGGGATCGTTCGCCCGCGAATGACGCCGCCTTCGGTGAACGTGCGCAGCACCTGTTCCTTGGCATCGAGGGGTCGACCACCGAGGAGGGGACCGAGACCGGGCTTGCCGTCGACCGCGATGAGCAAGACGTTCGCCCCGGTGCGGGCGGCCATGATCGACGCCGCCGCAGCGACTGTGCTGGATCCGACGCCGCCCTTGCCGGCCACGATCACGACCCGCGAGTCGAAGGCCCACGCGGTGCTCACGAGCCCGAGGGTAACCGCAGGGTTTGTCAGATCGGTGCGACCACCGCTGTTGCATCGACGACGGGGCCCAGCACGGAACGCACCGACGCGGCACGTCCGTCGACAGTGGTGGCGTAGGTGATCTCGGTGAGTGTGCCCGCGTTGACGACCACCGTCAGGCTCGCATCGCCGCTGCCCGGAATGCCGAGCGATGTAGCTGGAACGGTGACCGACAGGGTGGTGTTGGTGCCGTCGCTACTGAGCGCGGTGACGGCCGTGGGTGTGCGCAGCGCGCCGATCGGGTCGGTCGTGCCCGGTGCCGTATCGAGGGCTTCCCATTCGCCGCCCTCGGGGAACACCCAACTGGCGACCGGGGTGATGACGTAGGCCACGCTTGCCCCGCTGGCCCAGACCGAGAGCCGAGTGCCGTCGCCGACACGGTCGCCGGCGGCGACGAGCACCTCTGCGCCGTCGACGGTGACGTTGGTGTCGAAGTGGTAGGTGGCGGAGAGGCTGTCGAGTGCCTGGGACAGCAGTGCCGGGCCGTCGACCGCCACGGGTGCCGCGCTCGTGGGAGTGGGAGCGGCGGGCGGTGCTGTGGCCGCCGGTGTCTCCACGGCAAGTGCCTCCGCCGTGGTTGGCGAACCTGACTCGACGGTGGCGGCGGAGCTGAGTGCCGGGTTGGCCGCTTGACCCTCACCGCCGCTGCAGGCGGTGAGGGTCAACACGGCACCTACCGCTGCGGCGGCGGCGAGCCGGCGAGGGCTCGTCGCCGCCGCAACGAGAACCTGACGAGTGCTAGTCGCGGTCATCGCTGTCGCTGTCGCTGTCGCTGTCGCTGTCGTGTTCGTCGTCGCTGTCGTTCTTGTCCTTCTTGTCGCTCTTGTGCTCGTCGTCGTCGTCGTCATCGTCATGGTTGCCGTCATCGTCGTCGTCATCGTCGTGGTCCTTGTCACAGCGGATCTTCACATCGACTTTGATCCTGCGCTGACCGTCGCTCGAGTGGACCTTGATGGTGACTCGTTCACCCGTGGCGAAGCGCACCGTGATCTTCTCGTCGCCTGCCTCAACCTGGGCATCGGGATGGGAGACCACCACGTTGCTGACGGTTCCTTCTGGGGACACGACGTAGTCGATGCGGGCCTCGCTGCCATCACACAGCATCGCCTGCCAGAACTGCGGGCCTGTCGCCACCGCAGCGTCGACCTCGAGCGCCTTCAACTTGGACAACGACACCTGGACTTTGGCGCGGGTTTCGCCATCATCGGTCTTCAGTTCGGCCTTGATCGTCAAGTACCTCGCCTGAATGCCGTTCACGAACTTGATACGGACCGTGGCGACGCGTTTCGTCTCGTCGCCGTCATCGTCGCCGTGATCATCCTCGTCGGTCGAGTACTCGGTCGCGCCGACAACTGCGGTGGGGTCGTTGACGGTGACCCCGCTCACATCCGGGCCGCCGTCGAGTGTTCCGATGGTGAAGTTGACGGTGGTGGTAGTGCCCGTATCGAACACGTCGCCGGACCAGATGCCGGCGCCGCTGACGGCTTCGAGTGAGCCGGCTTTGGCCTCAACTCGCTGGCCGCCATCGCGGGTCTTCACGACGACTTTCGCGGTACCCGCATCGTTGACGAACGCGACCCGGTTCGGTTTGGAGTTCGTTTCCGTGAAACCGTCGGCCGGGTTCAACGTGATGCTCGCCAGCGAGCCGTCCGGCCCCGTGGCGACATCAATCGTCAACGCCACACCGAACAGCGGCAGCGTGGTCGAGGTGGTCGCAGCAATCACAGGTGCTGCCGCGGGTACGACTGCGGCAGGATCAGACGTGGTGGTCGTATCCTCCGCTCTCGCGGGCGTAGCGGTCAACGCTGCGCCGAGTGCGGCGGCGATCAGGGCGGTCGTGACCTGTCGGGTTCGTGATCTCATGAGGTGGCTCCATCACTGGCATCGGTGCGTCGCAACGGTTGCGAACGTGCCTGGACACGTGGATGATCGGCTGAAGGCTTGGTCGCGTGAGCGGTCTTGTCGGAGCCTTGCCAAACCGACCGCAGTGCGTAGCGTCGACCACCCTGCCAGATAGTTGCCAGACGATTTGGGATCAGGGCAAGACGCCGGCGTGGGCGAGCGCCAAACGGATCAGGCGATCCTGACCGCCGGTCATGTCACGCCGCACCCGCTCGCTCACCGCGTCGGCGGGCGTGTACCACTCGAGGTCGAGAGCTTCTTGAGCAGGTTGGCAATCGCCGGCGACCGGGACGAGGTAGGCGAGGCTGACGGCGTGGTGACGCGGGTCGTGGAAGCCGCTGATATCAGGGTCCGGGAAGTACTCGACCACGGTGAACGGGGCCGGGCAGGCGGGGATCTGTGGCAAGGCGACGGGTCCCAGGTCCTTCTCGCAATGGCGCATCAGTGCGTCGCGAACTCGTTCCCCGAACAGCACCCTGCCCGACACCACCATGCGGCTCAACGACCCGTCCGCCGCCTGGCGCAACAGCAGCCCGACGCTGACGACGGTGCCTGTCTCGTCGAGGCGAACCGGGACAGCGTCGACGTACACGAGCGGCACGTTGGCGCGCATGTTGTCGAGTGTGTCCCGGTCGAGCCAGCCGGTTTTGGTGTCGAGTTGATCGCTCACGTTCATCCTGTGAAGTAGCCGTTCACGTCGACGATGACGTGGGTGGTTTGGTTCACGAAGGTAGTCAGTGCGCCGGACGCGGCCAAACGCACCATGCCCGCATTGGCTCGCGGCTGTGTCGCTGGATAGTTGAGGTTCGAGATCAGCGGCAGTGACTGGTCGGCGGGGAACACCGTCAGAAAGCCGGCCCCGGCTGCCTGATCCGCGGTGAGGTTCATCGACACAGCGCTGGCGCCGGCAGGGATCGCCGGCGCGGTGAGCCCCGTGATCTGCACCGGGCGGGCGGTCAGGGTGAGGTGCGGACCAGCGGCGATGCGACTGTCATAGGCGCGCCCGGGAGCAATCGGGACGAACAGCCCCGTGGCTGAGACCTCGGCCGTTGGCCCGGTGATGTAGCCCATCAGGTCGGCGACGATGTGCGTGCTGGTGTTGGTGAAGACGCTGATGCTCCCATCGGTGCCGACGGGCACGATGCTGACCGTGCCCGACGCAAGCCCAGCGGTGAAGTTGCCGTTCGAGGTGGTGAGCCCGCTGGCCCCGGTGGGTTGGGTCCGGAGGTAACCGGCGCCGGTGGCCTGATCGGCGACGACGTTGACGACGGCCGCAGAGGCACCCGCCGGGATTCCCGTGATCCGGACGGTCTCACCGCCGAGCGGTTTGTGGGCGACCCATTCGGGTGGCACCGGCCCCGGCGACTCCGGTCGCGTGTCGAGAACCCGTTGCGGTGCAACGGCGACGAAGCGTCCAGCGGCGGCCGTAGCCGGAGGTGCCGGAGGTACCGGAGGCCCCGGTGGGGCAGGTGGGGCCGGAGGCCCTGGAGGGGTGGGAGGCATGCCGACGGGGACCGGCGTGAAGAAGCCCATGATGTCGACGACGACGTTGCCGCCGGCGAACAGGTACAGGCTGATCGAGTTGTTGGCCCCGACAGGGACGATGGCGAAGTTCGGTTGCACCTGCCCGGGTGTGGCGACGTTGAGGTTCGACGATGACCCGAGTTGGCCGAGCAGGGTCGGTACAGCTTGGACGTACCCGGGAGCGACGTTGCCGACCGAAACGATGCTGACGGCAACAGCGCTTGCGCCGCTGACGCCGACCGGGAGGTCGATGATGCTGTACTGCGGGTGGGGGCCGAGGCGGGCGTTGACCGTGGAGGACTCGGGCCGCGTGTCGAGCAGCCTGGTCGGAACGGCGAAGGCCGTGTACGTTGCCGGCCGGGCGTCGACCGCGGTCGGCGGCGGTGCCGGCAGCATCGATTTGCCCGTTCCGAACGCGGTATCGGGGCCGGGGAGGCCGAGGTCGGCAACAAGGTGCTTCGTCAGCGCGGCGAGGTGCACACCGGGGAGGGCGAGGCCCCTGCCGAGGATGAGCACGGCGGCACCCGCAGCAGTTGGCGCCGCAGCGCTGGTTCCGTTGAAGCACGCACCGGGGCCGAACACCGCAGGGCTGTAGATCGTGCTCGTGACGCAGCTTGGCGCCGACATATCGGGCTTCAGCCGTCCGTCGTTGGTGGGGCCTTGTGACGAGTAGTACGCGATCGTCGAACCGGTGGGCGGATCGACGGCCCCGACGGAGATGAGTGACGGGCTGCGCGAATCGACCACGGGCTTGGCCGCGCTGTATGCGATCTGGCTGTATTCCAGCGTTCCGTCGAAGGTGCCGACTTCGATGATGTCGCCGTCGGCATCGCCACCTGAGACTCGCCGGATCCGAAGTTCGAGCGTGCCGGAGTTGGTCGCGCACACACTGTCATCTTGGCCCTCGATCGGGATTGCACCCGCACCTTGGCTCTCGTTGATGGTCTTGGAGACGGAGCCGTTGATGAGCACCTCGACGCCGTAGTCGGTGACCTGGCCGGGCGATTCGCCGAAGTCAGACCAACGGACACCATCGAGCCCGAGGCAGGTCACTCCGCCAGGGGAGCCTGCTGAACTTCGAATCCCGAGCGTGGTGTCGACGCCCGGACCGTTGAGGAAGTCGACGTACCCGAACGGATCGACACCGTCGACGTAGCGCCCGTAGCTGCCGGCCGCATCGTTGCCTGCTGAGTTGAACCACACCAGTCCCTTGCTCGTGGCGTATTCGACGGTGGCGGCCAATGGTCCAGACCCGTCGCCGGCACCGTCGTATGCGGCACCGAGCGACCGTGTCATGACCGACACGCCGTTCGAGACGAACCAGTCGATGGAGGCGCGTAGGTCGCTCGCCGTGCCAACCGTCGCAAGAAACAGTTCGGCGTCCGGGGCGAGGTCCTTGACGACCTCGGCCACGGCAACACCGTGCTCGGAGGCACCTTTGCTCGAATCACACAGGCCGGTGCCCGAGCCGTCGAGGCAGAAGCGGTGCGCCAGATCGGGGAGCGGCCCGTGCTCGGCCGAGTTCCACAACGTGAGATCGAAGAAGTCGACGATGCCCACCCGAACCCCGGCACCGGTGAAGCCGGCGGCGTGCCAGTCGTCCGCGTTCACGGCGGCGACACCTTCGCCGACGACCGGCCCGAACTCGGTTCGGGTGATCGGCCGGCTCGCTGTCAGCGGTGCCCTGGTGAACTCAATGGCGGAGGCACCGTCGAGGCGCGCCACCCGGACGGCGGGGATCGAAACCTGTAGCACCTCGCCCTCAACCGCACCGGTGATGATGCCGCCGGCGGCGATCACCTGCCGGCGCGCCGCCGACGTATCCCCGGTGACGGCTTCGATCGTGATCGGCGACGACGGCGATGGCGCAGTGTCGAGGAGTTCGGTGAGTCGGGTGGAGCGCTCGGCGGTGGCGGGTGCGGCCTGGACCGAATGCGCCGGTGCGCCGCCAGCGCCGATTGCAGTGACCATCAACAACGATGCCCCGAGCGCAGCCCGTGTCGGCCGTCGCGGTGTCGTCGGGAAACCTCTCGCCGGACGCCGCGACATGGGGGGCACGACGCTCGTCATCGACGCGAACGGCGTCGGGCCGGGATCTTGAGTGTGGAGCGCTGTTGCGCCGGCACGACGATCGAGGTGGTGTCGTCGACGGCGATGGCAATGCCGTCGGCGTCGATGTCGACGGGCTCGGTGGGAGCCGCGACGACGACCTGGGTTTCCTGCTTGACCCGTCGCCCGAGGGCCTGATCGAGGCCGAACATGCCGGCCGCAACCACACCACCGAGGGTGCCATGACGACGCTGCGCGTTGGCGATCAGCGCCTGCCCATCATCCGGCCCCAGGTCGACGGAGCATTCGTGGCGTGCCGCGTCATCGCGGTCGTGATCGGCGTTGTGGTCGTGGTCGTGGTGTGCGACGACGTTGCCGGGTTCGGCGGCTCCCGCTGCGCCGTTGTCGCGGCCCACGGGCTCGTCTCCATCTGCTCCGACCACATCAGAACGCTACCCGCTCGATGGGTGAGGGGTATCGCCAAGTGGGCTGATCGGGGTCACTAGATTGGTGATGTGTCCGAGGGTGAGCACGCCCACCGAGCAGCGGCAGCGCTGCGAACGGGTCTGGTTGGCAGGCCGCTGATCAAGTTCGCCGCGCCCGGCCTCGTCGGCCCGCATCCTGCGGTTGGACGGGTGGTCGAACGTGTCGAAGGGCGTGGTCGTCAACTCGACGTGGTGTGGGACGACGGACTCGTGCTGCACACCCAACTCCGCCGCAGGGGCACCTGGCACCTGTATCGCCATGGTGAGGACTGGCGGGGCACCTTCGCCCAGGTTTGCGCCGAGATCCATACCGATGCCTGGATCGCAGTGTGCTGTGGTGGCGCGGTCGTCGAGACCTATCGGCGCTACGACCGGTCGCGTCACCCCGGCATCGGGCCGCTCGGTGCCGATGTGTGCCGAACCGACGCCGATCTCGACGAGAGCATCAATCGCCTGTACCACTATCACGATCAGCAGGCCCCGATTGCCGAGGCGCTGCTCGACGAGCACGTGGTACGCAGCCTCGGCAACGTCTACCGCAGCGAGAGCCTGTGGGCGTACCGGCTGCACCCGTTCGCGCCGGTGGCGTCCCTCGATGGCCCCGAGTGTGCTCGTCTCGTCGAGATCGCGGCCCGGCTCGTGCGGGCACATGTGCACGGCGGCGACACTGTCCCAACCGCATTCGTGCCGGCGGGCTTCGGGCTCCCGGGCGGCGTGGCTGCGACCGATGCCGGCCTGGAGGTGTATGGCCGCAACGGGCAGCCGTGCCGGCGGTGTGGCGACACGATTCACGTCTGCCGTTCAGGCGAGCACGCCCAGTTGCTCTATTGGTGCCCGGGGTGTCAGGTGAACCATTCGCCGTTCGCTGCGCCCATCGCTCACGTCCCGACGCCACGGCCGATGGACCCTCACCCGGCGGCGGCGCAGTACCTCAGTGAACTGCCATGGCGGCGCAACGATCGTCGGGCGGGCTGAGCGGGCCGCCTGACCAGATCCGGCCGGCTGCCGTTCACGAACGCCGTTTGTTGTCGCGGGGACGGCGAAGCACCGTGCGCTGCACGAAACGCATGCCGCTCCACACCTCATTGATCGAGCACACCTTGTTGTCGACCCAACCGGTCCTCGACAACGCCGCCCGCAGCACGTCTTCGGTGATGTCGGTGGCCAATCCCGACGTGGCCTTCGGCCAGGCCACCCATACCGCACCAATGGGCTCGGCGGCCGCAGTCAGCTTGGGCCATTCGGCCAGCAGCGTCGATCGCTGACGGTGGAACGTGACGACCACGTCGATCGGGGCGAGCAACGACCGCTGCCAAACTGCTGTGCCGATGTCGCCGAGGAGGTCGGCGAACTCGGCCGGCTCGTGACGTACGGTGAAGATCACCCCGCCGGTGATGCCCAGCTTGGTGGCCAGCCGAACGGGAGCAGATGAGTTCGCGGTGCCGCTGGTCATGATGGGGTCATTCTCGCTCATGGGTCGTTGTGTCGTGGGCATCGTCGCGTGTGAGTAACCGCGCGCTGGCAAGCACGCGATCGACTGCGATCTCGATCACCACCCGGTCGGGGCGTGGCTTGGGGCTGCTGTACCGATCGGCGTAACGCTGTACGGCTGCGGCAACGTCGGCGGGATCGCTGGAGGCTCGCACCGTTCCCTCCAGGGTGATCCAACGGGCGCCGTCCACCTGGCACACTGCGGCGCGACCACCGCTGGCGGCGTTGCGCACCTTTGTCGACGACGCGAACGTGATCACCCGCACCAAGGCACGCTCGTGGTCGTAGGTGAATCCGATCGCTACGACGTGCGGGCTGGTGTCGGCGCGCATGGTGGTGAGCGTCGCCAGGTGGCGGTCGGTCAGGAAATCGAGTGCTTCCCTGGTGAGTTGGTGCGGGCCCATCGGGGTCATCATGCCCGGTGCGCTCACGTGGTGGCGATTGCGTGCAAGATGTCGGAGCGGGCAGCCTTCCACGCGGGCAGCACCGATGCCAGCAGCGCCATGACGAGCGAGATGACGACGAACACGACAACTGCGGTCGCCGAGACGCTGAACGTGTTGAGTCCCTCGTCGGCAAGCGCAGTGACCACGATCCATCCGAGTGCCAGCCCCAAGGCGGTCCCCATCAGCGCCCCGAGCATCGCCGTGATCATCGCCTCGACGATGGTGCTCGATGCCGTCTGGCCGCGGGTCATCCCGATCGCGCGGACGAGACCGAGTTCGCGACGGCGCTCGAGCACGGCGAGCCACAACGTGATGACGATGCCGATCACGGCGATCAGGATCGACAACAGCAGCAATGCGTAGATGAAGTTCAACAACGGATCGACCTGGGCGGCTTGCGCGTCGATGAACTCGTTGCGCGTCTGAACTGTGCTGGTGGGGTACCGGTCGGTGACGGTGCGGATGGCCGCCTCGGCGCGTGCTGCGTCGAGGCCTGGAGCGGACTGGACCAGGACCTGCAGGTCGAACAGATCGGAGGCTTGGCCCTGCAGCAGGTCGCGGCTGACGATCAGATTTCCGAAGTCCTCCGAGTCGAATAGGCCGACTACCTCGAGGGTCCGTGCCGTCCCGTCCTGCAACACCGCCGTGACGTCATCGCCGATCACCAGCCCGTCGCGCGCGGCTTTGTCGGTGGACATCAAGATGGCCTCGTTGTTCAGCTCGCGCCATCCCCCGGCGACGAACGGCAGGTCGAACAGGCCCTCGGCCCGCTGCGGGTCGACCGTGAGAACGGTCTTGGCTGCGGGCTGGCCCTGCTCCAATAGCCGAATCGAGACGATGCCGATGCCGACGGCATCCTGCACTTCGGCAAGCGAGTTCAGCTCATCGACGAGGGTGACCGGTAACCCGACAAATCCGTTGCTATCGCTGGGGCTGACTGCGAAATCGCCGGTGAACTGCTCGCCGATGGAGACGCGGATCGAGCTCTTGATCGAGGACCCGAGGGTGGCCACCCCGATCACGAGTGCCAGCCCGATGGCCAGCGCTCCGGCGGTGAGCGAGGTTCGCTTCGGGTTGTTGGCGGCGTTGCGCCCGGCGATCTCGGTGGTGACTCGGCGCTGCCCGAGGATCGGTTTCACCACCCCCCTCGAGAATGGTCCCGAGACCAGTGGGCCGAGCGCCACCACGGCGGCGAACCACCCGATGATGCCGGGGCCGAGCCACAGGGCGTCCGCGAGAAGGCCGAGTGCGGTCCCGCCGGTGGCGACTGCCGCAAGGGCGAAACCAACCATCAGTCGCGGTCGGCTGACCAATGAGCGATCGACGGCGACGTCGCGCATCGCTGCCAATGGAGGCACACGCCCCGCGCGAATCGATGGCACCACCGCGCACACCAAGGTGACGAAAACCCCGACGTTCAGTGTGACCGCGAAGGCTGACAGGTTGACGACGAGTGGGGTGTCGGAGGGTCCGAACCCGGTGGCGCGGAGTAGCGCCACGATCGCAGTTGCGAGTGCAAGACCACCGACGAACCCGGCCAGCCCACCGACGATGCCGACTGCGAGTGCTTCGGCGAACAGCACCCGGGTCACCTGGGAACGACTCGCGCCGATCGCCCGCAGGAGCGCATTTTCCTGCTGGCGTTGCGTGGCGCTGATGCTGAACACGTTGAAGATGATGAAGCAACTGATGAACAGTGAGATGGCGGCGAAGATGGTGAGAAAGATCGTGAAGAAGCGCAGCCCTTCGGCGAGCGCGCTCTGGTTCTCCTCGGTGATCTCGGCGCCGGTGAGCACTTCGATGTCGCGGTCGAAGAACCGTTGCCCGATCACATCGGCGAGCGCCGCATCGCTCACCGATCCGTCGCCGACGACCACAACGGAGTCGATCATCGCGGCGTCACCGACGACGAACTCCGAGGCCGTAGCGAGATCGAACAGCGCCCAGGTGGCGGCCCCCGAGGTGTCACCACCGGCAAAAGTGGCGATGCCGACCACGGTGAAACGGCGAACACCGACCTTGGTGGTGATGTCGACACCGTCGCCGACAGAGACACCGCCGTCCTTGGCCGAGCGGCGATCGATCACTACTTCCGTGGCTCCCTGGGCGCCGCGGCCCTCGGCGATGCTCCATGGTGAGCTGGCCGAACCGACGAAGACACCGCCGAACTTCGGTGGTCCGTCCTGGCCGACCACCCCGCCATCGGCGGTCGAGATCTGGGCGAGCCCTTGCACGTCGCCGACGGCTTCGCGTACGCCGGGGATGGCGCGGACCTCGTCGACGACATCGACGCTGATGCGGTCTCGGTTTTCGATGCCGCGGTTGCCTTCGATCACGTTCGCCGACCGGACGAACGCGTCGGTCTCGGCGTACTCGTGAGCGAACAGCCGGTCGAAGCTCGACCGGATGGTGTCGGTGAACACCAGCACGCCGGCGAGAAACGAGCACCCGGCGATCACCGCCAACGCGGTCAGCATCAGGCGCCCTGAGCGGGCGCGGGTGTTCTTCATCGCGATGGCGAACACGGTGCGCTAGTCCCCGAACCGTTTCAGCCGGTCGAGCACAGCGTCGGCTGTCGGGCTGGCCATCTCGTCGACGATGCGTCCGTCGGCCAGGAAGATGACGCGGTCGGCGTAGCTCGCCGCGACCGGATCGTGGGTGACCATCACGATCGTCTGACCGAACTCTTTGACCGCAACGCGCATGAACTCGAGGATCTCGCGGCCGGCGCGTCTGTCGAGGTTGCCGGTCGGTTCGTCGGCGAAGATGATCGTGGGTTTGCTGGCCAGCGCGCGCGCCACGGCCACCCGTTGTTGCTGCCCGCCCGACAGTTCGCTCGAGCGATGGGTGAGGCGCGAACGGAGGCCGACGGCGTTGATCACCCGGTCGATCCACTGCTGGTCGCCGGTGCTCCCGCCGAGCAGGAGCGGCAGTGTGATGTTTTCAAGGGCGGTGAGGGTGGGCACGAGGTTGTAGGCCTGAAAAATGAAGCCGACCGCGGTGCGCCTCAGCACGGTGCGCTGTTTGTCGGTCAGCGAAGCGAGCGACATGTGACCGATGTGGACCGATCCGCTGGTGAGCGAATCGAGCCCGGCGAGGCAATGCATGAGGGTGCTCTTGCCCGAGCCCGACGGACCCATGATGGCGGTGAATCGGCGCGCCTGGAACGACACGGTGACACCGTCGAGGGCGCGGACCTGGCCGTCGCC
>JAYURF010000362.1:0-4281 GCA_043756365.1 Acidimicrobiales bacterium | reverse complement strand
GCGACCCGAACGACCTGCTCGCGTTCGTCTGCGTGGCCGCGTTCACGCTCGGGCTCACGCTGTACCTGATCGTGATGACATTGGTGTTCCTCCGGTGGACCTTTCACGCCCTTGAGCCCGCCGAAGCCGATCCGCCCGCATGGATCGCCGCCGGGGCCGTCGCCATCACCGTTCTCGCTGGATCCAATCTCCTTGCCGCCGGGTCGACATCGCCGCGGATCGATCGACTTGCACCGTTCATCGAGGGTCTGGTCACACTCGCGTGGGCCACGGCCACGTTCTGGTTTCCGCTCATGGTTGCGATCGGAGTCTGGCGGCATCTGGTTTGCCACGTCCGCCTCCGCTACCACCCGTCCTACTGGTCGCTCGTGTTCCCGCTCGGCATGTACAGCGCGGCCACGTACAAGATGCGCGCTGCCCTGCAACTCGACGATCTCGCCTGGCTGCCCACACTCACCCTCGGGATCGCGCTCACCGCGTGGACTGCAACCGCGGCCGGCCTTGCCTGGCACGGCACTGGCCCGGTACGCCGGCGCCGCGCGCTCATCTCAACCTGACGAAGTCCTCCGAGAAGGAACACCATGAACACCACACTCCAAATCGAGATCCGGATGATCCCGTTGGAACCATCGGTCACGTCGTCCGGCCGCGGCCACACGTGATGGACGAGCCGATCCTTCCGGTCGGCCTCGTCGAGGCCCGGCACACCCCGTTGTTCACCGCTGAATCGCTGCCCGCCGAACTCACGGCGTCTCACCGGACAACCGTCTGGGCGGAACTTCACGTCCAAGACGGCAGCGTCCGATACATCGATCTCGAAGGCGAATCACCACGGGACACCCGCGTCGACATCGGTCAAAGCGCAGTGATCGTCCCAGGCGTCGAACACCGCGTCGAGCCATCGACGGACGCAGTGTTCTTCGTTCAGTTCTATCGAGAGCCCGGCGCCAACATCATCCCCGGGATGACGCCCAAGCCGGCAGGCCACCGCGGCGGAGCATGGGAGCACCGAGGGCGCGACCTCGACACCATCGGCGAGATCCTGGAGATGGTGACACGCCAATACGTCGACATCGTTCAAGACGACATGCTCGAGCCGTACTTCAACTTCAACCCCGGGTTCATCGACTGGCAGGCGCACATCGGTGCAGTTGCCGACTATTGGAACCACGTCGTGCTCCTCGCCCCCGGCTACGAGATCGACATCATCGAGCATCACCGCCCGCTGCATCACCACGTGCCGTTCACGCCCGAGCTATTCGATCGATGGCTCCGGATTTTCCACGACACCATCGACGGTGGCTGGACCGGGCCCTGCGCCCACACCGCCAAGCGTCGAGCTACCGGCATGGCCTGGGCGATGGCACAGCGATTCCTTGGCCATGGCGTTTGGCACCCCAAACCCGAGTGGCGATAGCGCTGCTACGGATTCGAGCCGCACGACATCGTTGGCGCGTCGGCGAGGACGGTGTAGAACTCCCAGTCGTTGTCGGGACCTTTCACCCAGGTCTTGTCCTGCACTGCGAAGCAACACGAGGTGTTCTCCTGGATCTCTTGCTCCAGGCCGATCGCCTCGGTCCGGGCGATCACTGCGGCGACGGCGGCGGGTGTTTCGAGCTCGACGCCGACGTGGTTCAGTGAACCGGGCTCACCCATGCCGACGAACAGGATCAGCTTGAGTGGCGGATCGGCGATGGCGAAGTTCGCATACCCGTCGCGGACCTTGGCCGGGGGAGTCTGGAACAGCTTGGTGTAGAACGCGATCGACGCATCGAGGTCGGCGACGTTGAGAGCGAGTTGGACACGGGACATGGTTTCTCCTGATGGACTGACGACGCCAGGTGTGCGAAGCCGACTGTGGATCTACACATCGACATGTGTCGATGTGGTTATCGTACCGAGTAGATCGAAGAAAGTCAATGAAGTATTCGACGTTGCTCGATACAGTTCCGTGATGGCTCCCCGCACGACGCCCTCGCTCGACCCGATCGCCTGCTGCCCGCCGGTCCGCGCCGATGTCTTCGACGAAGCCCAGACGGTGCTGCTGGCCAACTCCTTCGGTGCGCTCGCCGACCCGGTCCGGTTGCGTCTCCTCAACTTCATTGCCGCCTCGGGCGCCGACGAGGTGTGCGCATGCGACCTGGTCGAACCGTCGGGTCGCTCGCAACCGACCGTGAGCCACCACATGAAGATTCTCGTCGACGCAGGCCTCGTCGAGCGCGACAAGCGCGGACTGTGGGTGTGGTACCGCCTGATCCCGGCGCGCCTCGACGCGTTGCGCTCGGTCCTCGGATAGCTACCGACACCGGGACGCCACCGTTTCTTCGGTCAGCACTTGGCTAGCCCACGTTTCCGGCGCGGGCGCTACTGTGTCATCGCAACACGGGAGGGGTGGATGGCCAAGAAGCTCTGCATCATCGGTGGTGGTCCGGCTGGTGTCGGGCTGGCGTGGACGCTCGCCCAGGATCCCGTCGTGGCTGCGGCATGGGACATCACCATCATCCACAACGAAGACGTCGTTGGCGGTCATTGCGCGACGTACGACGTCGTCAACCCGGCCACGGGAGCGACCGTGCCGGTCGACATCGGCGTCCAGTTCGTCTCGCCGCTGATCAACCCGAACGTCTCGTTGATGTGCGCCGAGAGCCCGTTCACCGAGCTGGCACCGGTGGTGCAGGCTGCGCCACTGACGGTCTCGTGCGGCTTCCCGCAACGCAACGGTCAACCGATGAACTGGGGCAACTTCCCCGCGTACCAGACGGGGCCGACATTCGCGCTCTACGACGAGCCCGGGATGATCGGCGACTGCGAAAACTTCCAGCAGTTCATGGGTTCGTTGTTCCCGGGCAACTTGAAAGCGGCCGGTCAATCGGTCGAGGATTGGCTGGCTGCGCCCCAGCCGAACCCGCTCACGAATTCTGCCGACTTCATTGCCTATTTCATCGATCCGTACATGACGATCATCAATGGCTACGGCGCTCCGAAGCTCGATTCGGTGATGCTTGGCGATGTGATGCCGCTGTTCGCCAAGATGCCGTTCTTTGACGGTCCAATGGGCAGCCTGACGACACCGGGTGTCGGTTGGCAGCGCTGGTCCAATGGTGCCCGGTCGTGGGTGCAGGCCATGCTGACCGTTGCGTCACAGGCGATGCCGGTCACCTTCGTTGGTTCGACAACCGTGCGTGGCGTGTGGCTCGATCCGCACGATCCCGACGGACCGGTCTTCGTGTCGTGCAACGCCGACCTCTCCGACCCAGTCCCGTACGACAAGGTCGTCTTGACGACCGACATGCAGACGAACGCGACGCTGCTGAACAACGGCAACAACGCGGCGGCCTGGTCGGCCCACTACGCCGATCCATTGTCGAGCCAGCGTTGGGATGTCTTGCAGGGCGGCACGTGTTACATCCACGGTGACGACAGCATCCTCGCCCCCGATCTCATCCCGTTGCAGCACGAGGTCGCGCAGTTCACCGCGTACTACTCCGCCGACGGCGCGCAGCCGAACATGCCGTACAACACCCAGACCACCTACACGACCTACCTCGTCGAGAACGTCCGCGAAGACCCGATCGCCAAGCAGCTCTACGTCACCATGTACGGCCCGCCGGATTCCGTCGTCAAGGTGCCGAACAACCCGCTCGTCGTGAAGCAGTTCATCCACGGGCTGTGGTTACCGGACAGCATGAAGAACTCGACCAAAGACGTGTACATGGCCCAGGGTGCTGGTGGCATCAACGGTGGTGCGGCACCGTTGCCCAACACCGGGACCAACCTGTACTTCGCCGGCAACAACACCACGATGGACTCGGTCGAGGGTGCACTCGTGTCGGCCATGGTCATCGCCAACTATGCGTTCGGGGTGGCGTATCCGATGCCGCTTCGGCCGCTGACCGCAACTGCACTGGCGATGTACCTGTACCAGTACCTCGGCCTGATGTTCCCGGTCGACGACGCGGCAACCCGGCACGCACTCACGCAGCAGCTGACCCTCGCCATGGCCGGCGCAGCGAAGTAGGGGTAACTCGTGCCGACCGGTCATGCGATAACGGTCCTCTTCACGGACCTGGTCGGCTCAACGCAGCTGGCGAACTCACTGACGCCTGATCGAGCCGACGAGATTCGTCGGGCGCACTTCGCAATCTTGCGCAAGGTGATCAACGACCACGAGGGGACCGAGGTGAAGAACCTTGGTGATGGCCTGATGGTCGTGTTCGAGCGACCGTCGGCTGCCCTGGCTTGCGCGGTCTCGATGCAACAGGATGTCGAGGCGGCGAACTC
>JAYURF010000361.1:0-1588 GCA_043756365.1 Acidimicrobiales bacterium | reverse complement strand
AGCGGCCGCTGCTCGATCGGTTCGCCGAGGCGCGGGAACACCTCCTCGGCGACGAGGTGCATCTGCTCGTTCATCTCGTCGCGGGTGAGGCCGGGGTAGTCGAAGAAGAAGCAGATGTGCTTCAGGTCGAGCAGGTCGCGCCAGAACCCGATCGCGTCGACCGCGTCGTCGATGGAACCGACGATCTGGATCTTCTGGTCGTTGCTCTCCTCCACCGTCGGGCAGTGGTTGAACGCCACCTTCGAGCCGTCGGGGTTGCGGTAGCTGCTGAAGCGCCCGTATGGCGACAGGAACTTGTTGAACTCGTCCTGGCCGGGACGGCCTTTGCGCATCGCTGCCTCCCGGGTGGCGGCAATGTGCAGGTTAAGGACCAGGCAGCGGTCCTCGCCGGGGCTGACCGGCGTGCCCATGTCGGCGCGGATCTCGGCGTAGCGATCCCACTTCTGCTTCTGGCTCTCGGCGCTCTGCAGCCAGTACACCGCCTTGTGCCCGGCGCGGGGGACGTACTCGATGGTCTCGGGCGAGGTGACCGGTTGGTACACATCGACCCGGCGGATCGGCTTGGGGATGAGGGTGAGATCGCCAACGGTGGAGCCGCGATCGGGTACGTCATCGGGCGGGAACGTGAACTGTTTGCCGCGGTAGCTGAACCGCTCCTGGGTCCAGGCCAGCTTGATCACCTCCATCGCCTCTTCGAAGACCTCGCGGTTGATCCGGTCGTGTTCGGCCGACATCGCGTTGTCGCCACTGGCCACGACGGTGCCGAGCGACCACGCCTCACGTGGCACCGTGCCGCGGCCGACACCGAACTCCATCCGTCCACCGGTGATGATGTCGGCGAGCGCGAAGTCCTCGGCCAGGCGCAGCGGATGCCACTGCGGCACGACGTTGAACATCTGCCCGAAGCGCAGATCCTTGGTGAGATGGGCGAGGTGCAACCCGAACATGATCAGGTTCGGCAACACCTCGTAACCCTCGTGCTGGAAGTGGTGTTCGGTGAGCCACATCGTGTCGAAGCCGAGCTGGTCGGCGGTCTTGGCCCAATCGATCAGGTTCTCGTAGCAGGCGAGTACGTCGTCGTTGCCATACCGGCGGGCGGTGCTGGCGATGCCTGGGTCGCCGGCGTCGGGCATCGGGACCGTGCAGAAGAAGTTCGAATCGACGCGCATGGCCTCCAACGATAGTGCCGGGGCCGATCCCCGATGCGAGGCGAACCGCACCCAACGGTGGAATCGTCCGACTTCAGGCAGGGTGCTGTGCGGCCGATACAGGAACATGCACGACGTCCAATCTCGCCTTCCCGCACCCAACGGTCCGGCCGTCGACCAGCTGCCACCCGCACCGGCCCGGGCGATGCTGCCGACGCTGCCGACGCTGTCACCGGCCGCTCCGGCTCGGCCGACGCTGACCGGGAGCCCAGTTAGGGCAGCGTCGCTGGCCGTCGACCATCGCGCCCTCGCCGAATCGGCCACGGTCACGCCGCGGTCGGTGGCGCCGACGGACCCACCGCGGTTGCGCCTGTTCGTGCCGGCAGTGTGCATGGTGACCAGCCGGGTGATGTTCGCGATACTGGTCGCTGCGCTCGCCA
>JAYURF010000360.1:0-4294 GCA_043756365.1 Acidimicrobiales bacterium | reverse complement strand
GTCGCCGAACGTGTGCAGCGTGACGTTCGGGCGGACAAGCGGCCGCTCGGCGTGCGACACGATCGGGACGCGGCCCGGCGCCGCTGTCGTGCTGCCCGGCAGCAGCAAACTCGTCGTTCGGATCAGCGTCGGCAGCCCGTTGGACACGGTGTGCACACCGGCGAAGGTGGTGCGGCTGGTGACCGTGATGCCGTCCCAGTGGTACACGTGCTGCACGGTCGCATCGTCGAGCGGGTTGCCGAGAAACGTGATCTCTTGATCGCCGACGTGGACGATCGCCCGCACCTGCACATCATCGGGTGTGACCGGGGTGCCGTCGACGAGGATGCACCGTCGGCCACCGCGGTCGGCGGCGACGACGAGCCGACCGTCAACCAGCACGTCGGGGCTGCCCGGCACCAGCTCGACCCAGGCCTGGTCGCTATCGGCGAACAGCGGTGCCGTGTCACCGGTGGCGGCGTCGGCTTCCAGCACCACGAGCATGTGCTGATCCCGAGACTGAACCGTCACCAGCAACCGGTTCTCGTCGATCCAACTCACCGACGTCAGGTACGGGTACGTGTTGCGGTCCCACGCCACCTCGACGCTGCCGCCATCGAGTGCCAGCACATGCAAGGTGACGTCGGCGTTGGCCGTTCCGGCCGCTGGGTAGCGGATGATGGATGGCTCGCGCTTGGGGTCGCCGGGATCGGCGATGTGCCACCGTGCGACGTCGGTGACGTCAACCCGGCATGCGGCGATCGCAGAGCCGTCGGGGTTCCACCAGTAGCCGCGGAAGCGGTGCATCTCCTCGGCGGCGATGAAATCGGCGCTGCCCCACGTGACGTTGGGATCGGCTTCGCCGGCGAGTTCCCACGTCGTGCCATCGAGTTCGGCAATCCGCAATTGGGCGCAGGAGATGTATGCAACCCTGTGGGCGAGCGGATCGGGGCGCGGGTCGAACACCGGACCGTCAACTTCCAGCTCGCGTGCCGAGGCGCTCATCAACCCGGCCACGAACAACCGGCCGGCAAGGCTGAACGCGGCCACGCTCACCGACTGATCCGTGCTGTACGCGGTGATCCCCCCGGCGCCCTCACGCATCCGTTCGCGGCGAGCCCGTTCCTCGTCGGGCAACGCATCGACGTCGGCCGGGTCGCTGCCGTCGCCAGCGGCAAGCAGCTGCCGCGGGTCGGCGACCAGCCGCTCGGTTCCGGCGATCACGTCGAGCGACCACATGCAGTTGACCGGGTCATCGCCGGCACCGCTGCGCAAGAACACCGCGCGCAATCCGTCGGGTGAGACGGTGACGTTGCGCGGCTCGCCGAGGGTGAGCCGCTGCGTGCGTGCGTACTGCCGAGGAAAGGTGTCGCTCACACCGCACACACTGCCACGCCGCCAGCGCCACATCCCGACGAAACGACCAGGATTCGAGGTCGTCGGTGTCCTTCATGCGACATATCGGTGCATGCGAGACACGGACTCAGCACTGCAACTCAGTACCGCAGGTAGTAGCCGAACACGTCGACGATCACGTGGGTGCTTCGTTGTACGTACAGGTCGAACGAATCCGCTCCCAGCGGGATCAGCGCCGCGTTCGCGACCGTCGAGTCTGTGGTCGAGGAGTTGACGTTCGACACGGTTGGCATCGGGCCCCCGTGCGGCCAGGTGGTGACGTAGCCCGGCTCGGTCGTCGCCGTCACGGTGAGGTTGGCCACGATCGCAGCGGTCATGTCGTACGGAGGCGCGATGGTCGTCGAGCCGACCTGGTTGACCAGCGTCGTGGTGCCTGCCACACGTGCCGCGCCGCCGAAGCGACTGTCGAGAATGCGCCGTGGGTCGATCGGCACGAACAGCCCCGCGAAGTCGACGGGTGCGGTAGCGTCGGTGAAGTACCCGGCGACGTCGGCGATCAGATGGGCGCCGGCTTGAGAAAACAGCGACACACGTCCGCCGGCACCGACTGGGACCACTGCCAGGTTCGCCCGGGTCTCGCCTTGCACGACGTTCAGGTTCGACACGTTCGGACGGGGGCCGCCGCTCGGCCAGGCGGTGAAGAAGCCGTCGTTGACCGACTCGGTGGCCGTCAGGTTGAACACGACTGCCCGGACCCCGGTAGCGGGGATGGAGGCCCTGCCGGTGATCTGCACATCGAGCTGCCCGCCGGTACCGAGTGCTTGCGCCGGTGCTCCCGTGCCATCACGCGTGTCGAGCACGCGCGTTGGGCCGACCGGCACGAACCGGCCACTGGCGACTGCGTCGGCGACGGTCACGTAGTAGCCGGCGACATCGGCTACGAGGTGGGTGCCGGTCTGCGAAAACAGCGACACTGAACCGCCCGCGCCGAGGCGAACGGTCACCTGGTTGGCTACGGTCTGCCCGGCGCGGTCGAGGTTCAACGACGACACACCGGGTCTGCTCCCACCGGCCGGCCACACGGTGACAAAGCCAGCCGCGGCGGCCTCGGTGGCCGTCACGTTCAACACGACTGCGGCCACGTCAGGGGAGTTCGGAACGCCACCGCGCCCGGTGACGCGCAACGTCAGGCGCCCACCCTGGCCCAGCGGACCGACGGGCGCGCCTGTCCCGTCGCGGGTATCGAGGATGCGCGCCGGTGCAACCGCAGTGAACGCCGTCATCGCCAACGCCGGCGGCTGCGCAGCAGGTCCCCACGGTGAGTCGACCATCCCCAGGTACAACACGTGCGAAGCGCCCACCAGCCAGCCCGTCACCGCCACATCGCCGCCGGACAGCACAGCTAGCTGCGCTCGCCTCAACAGGGGAAGCTCGATCCGTCCTGTCCTGAGGCCCAAAGTAGGGTCCGGGCCCATTGCTCCGAAGGTGGTGTCATCGGCCCAATCTGGAGTGAACGCGTGCACTTCGTAATGAGTCTTGGGTCCCGGGGTGAAGCGGGCGACGAGCACGCGGCCTGTTCCTTCGACAACCAAGCTGTCGAATGTGGGCATTGTCGGCGCAGGCAACTCCGTTCCATCGCGCGTGTAGCGGCGCAGCGAGGCCTTCTCGGTTATCGGATCCCAAAACTCGACGAGGAAACCTCCTGCTGGCTCTGCGTGGATCCCGTCACATTGCCCCCAAGTCGTTGTCGCTCCGCCGCTGCCGAACGAAGTATCGAGCCGCAAGTCCGACGTGTACATCACCACCCGGCACCAGATGTCCGGACCGGGGTTGTCCGCAGTGATGGCCAGAATGATGCGGCCGTCGGCAAGGACGGTTCCGTTGGCCGACCGGTTGCTGCCTGACGGTGCCAGCACTGTGATCGGCGGCTCGGCGATTCGATTTGGAGCTACCACAACCATCGTCGTCTCGTACGAGCGTGGCGACAAATGAAGAACACGCCCGTCGCCGAGCTCGACCAGGCGGTCCGGCGCGATGAAAGTACTACCGAAGGATTTTTCAGTTCCGACCGGGACCGAACCGGTGCCAAAGCGATCGACGATACGCAGCCGGAAGTTGTCGGTTGAACCGGCGACGATGATCGAGCCGTCCGCCAGATTGGCGATGTCATGGGCACCCGAACCGGGCAGCGTGAACACCCCGTTGACGCCGAAGCTCGTATCGCGTGTGCCCGCGGGCGTGTACTTCACCAACAGTTGCGTGGACGGGGGCGGTCTGCTCGGGAAGGGATCGCCTGGGGGCGGACTGGTCGGGGTGAAAATGTCGACGAGCGCTGTGAGCGCACCGAGGCGGTCGTCGATCACCTTGAAGACCTGCAGGATCTGGCCGGGTTGTGCAAGTCCGCTGTCGAGGACGACTCCGTTGACGCCGAACCCGGGTAGGGGTCCGCCATCGGCTGCGTTCGCCAGCGGGGCAGGAGCGGCCGTGGTGGTGACGATCGTGGCGGCCGTCGCGGCAAGTAACGCTGTGGCAAGCAGTCGACGCAACGGGCGGGCTGGCGTGGTCATGTGCTGGACGGCTTTCGTAGTGGGTGAGGGTTAAACTCGGGAGGTTGCCGTGCAAGCGGGTGTGCAGGCTTGCTGCCGGCGCCTGTCTACGCGTGTGGCTTGACGAGGATCTTGGCGTGGGCTTCGGGGTTGGCGAGATCGGCGAACGCCTGTGGGACGCCGTCGATGCTCACCGTGCCGGTCAACCAGTTGCTGATGTCGACCTTGCCCTCGGCGATCGCCCGCAGCGATCGGGTGAACTCGGCGGGTTCGTATCCGAGCGCGAACTGGATGCTGAGCTCGCGGCCGATGCCGAGCATCGGATGGATCCGGTCCTCCTGCATGCACACTCCGACGACCAGGATGCGCGCGTCCTTGGGGGCCATCCGCATCGCCTGTTCGATCATCCCCGG
>JAYURF010000359.1:0-1591 GCA_043756365.1 Acidimicrobiales bacterium | reverse complement strand
CGGCGCGCAACGGAGCCGAATGCCACAAGTCGATGACGGTCATCGCCATTGCCTTGGCCCCGTCGAGCACCGCTAGGTCGCCCTGTTCGCTGCGCGCCCACTCAGCGAAGTCGGTGGTGTGGATGGCCACACCATCGTCGGCGACCTTGATCATCGGATGGATGGACGGCACGAGAAAGCTGATGTTGCCCATGTCGGTCGAGCCGACGACGGCCCGACCGGTGGCTCGCGGATCGGTGACCTCACGGCCAACCCGTGCTGCGTTGGCCACGTACGCGTCGACCATCGGCGGATTGTCGATCATCTCGGCGTAGGTGACGCTCTGCCATGTCGCACTGCACCGGCAGCCCGTTGCCACGGCAGATGCCTCCAAACACGTCAGCACACGCTGCTTCAACGGCTGCAACGAGGCCAGCGTCGGTGAGCGCACCATCCAGGTCATCACGGTCTCGGCTGGCACGATGTTGGCCTTGTCACCGCCTTTCACGAAAACGCCGTGCACGCGCTCCGACGGCAGGATGTGCTGGCGCAGGGCAGCCACGTTCATGTATCCGAGCACCGCCGCGTCGAGCGCGTTGCGGCCCTCGTGCGGAGCGGCGGCCGCGTGCGCGGCGCGACCGTGGTACTCGACGGACAGTTCGTGGATGGCGATGCAATCCATGCGAATCAAGTCGGCGTCGGCGGGGTGCACCATCATCGCTGCGGTCAGGTCGGCGAATGCCCCGTTGCGGGCCATCTCGATCTTGCCGCCACCGCCCTCCTCGGCCGGGGTGCCGATGATCCGCAGCCGCCCGCCCAGCTCGTCGGCGAACAACGCTGCGGCCAGCCCAGCGCCGAGGCCCGCCGTGGCGATCACGTTGTGCCCGCACGCATGACCGATGCCGGGCAGCGCGTCGTACTCGCACAGCACCGCCACGTCGGGCCCGTCCATCCCGACACGGGATTCGAACGCGGTACCCACGCCGTAGGCGTGCCGGGTCGGGGCCAGTCCCCGGTCGTCGAGGATCCCCGTGAGCAGATCATGGGCGAACACCTCCTCGAAGTTCAGCTCGGGGTGGGCGTGGATCTGATGGCTCGCATCGATCAACCGGTCGGCGATGCCGTCGACGGCTGCGCACACACGGGTCTTGATGCTGTCGATGTCGTCCATGCTCACGACCCTATGCCCGCACCTACCCGTCTCGGTGAACACGAGTTGCACGCCAGCCGATTACACGCAGGCGATGAACGCATCGGTCTCGACCGTCACCGAAATCGATTGCGCCCTCCCCCACGCCTGTCCGTCGAGCTCGATCGACATCGGCCTGGCGAAGGTGAGCGTCGAACTCGTCCGTTGGCGGATCTCGATTGCCGGATGCGGAACATGTGCGCCGAGTGCGAGGCGACGGCGGGCACGGAGCCGGTCGCGTCGCGACATCGACTCGTCAACCGTGACCACATCGAACCGGCCGTCGTTGGGATGCGCCCGCGGGGCGACGTCGTATGTTCCGTGGTGCTCGGCGTTCATCACCGCCACGATCGGCCCGAACCACCAGCCCCGGCGGGCGACGAGATGAGCAGCGAACCATCCGACTCGGCCGTCGGCCTCGAC
>JAYURF010000358.1:0-12722 GCA_043756365.1 Acidimicrobiales bacterium | reverse complement strand
GGTTGCAGCGACGAGCCGAAGCTGCGGGGCAGTCGCTCCAGCAGTACCTCGCGACCGAGCTCACTCGGCTCGCAGCGGCTCCGACGATGAACGAGGTTCTCGCACGTATCGGCCGTCGACGAGGGGGTCGCGTCGGGCTTGATCCCGCAGTGTCGGACCTCGACAACGAGCGCGACAGCCGTTGATCGTCGTCGACGCCTCCGTCCTGGCCAACGCCATTGGTGACGACGGCCGGGTCGGGCAAGCCGCTCGGGCACGCCTGGCGGCCGCTCTCCAGGTGTCAGCGCCAGACCTCGTCGACGTCGAAACCGTGGCTGTGCTCCGAAAGCGGTGGATCGCCGGCCACTTGACCGCCCGCAGGTTCAGGTCGGCTATCGATGACCTCCAGTCGCTCCCTGTTACCCGATTTCCGACAGGACCGCTGATGACTCGGGCGTACGAGTTGCGAGCAAACGTGACCGCCTACGACGCTGCGTACATCGCCCTCGCCGAGGGACTCGCGTGCACACTCGTCACGGCTGACGGCCGCCTCGCTCGCGCCCTCGGCATCAACTGCGTGGTCGAGGTCTTCGTCGTGTGACCGGGGCGCGTCTGCGGAGGGTCTCGGCAACGATTGGAGAGCTGTCGCAGAACCCCGCCGGATGCGTCAGGCGCGATCGAGGTTCGCGAGTACGTCGGCGCAGGTCTCGATCGAGGCGCGGGTGATGGGGTCGATGACGAGTTGGACGTGGACGGCACCGGCGGCTGCGAAGGCTCGCAGCTGATCGGCGATCTCCGCTGCGGAGCCTTCGACGGGGCGGATCTTCGGACCGTCCTCGTGGCCCATCTGGCGTCCGCCGCCGCCGGGCAGGCGTACGTGGACGGCGCACGTGGCCTCGACGTCGGCGGGGGCACGCCCGGCTACAGCAATCGCTTCATCGACGCGAGCCTTCTCCCGCGCGAAACCGTCGGGGGTGTTGCCGTACTGGCTCCACCACACGTTCCACTGGTCGACATGGGGGAGGCCGATCGAGAGCATCCGCGGGCTCGTCGATCCGAGCATCAACGGCGGCCCGCCCGGCCGGGGCGACCGTGGGTGCAGGATGCAGTCCTCGACCGTGTAGTACGTACCGGCCAGATCGGAGCGCCCATCGCGCAGCAACGAGCGGATGATGGTGAACGCCTCCTCGAAGCGTGACACCCGATGATCGAACGGGAAGCCGAAGGCCCGGTACTCGCGTTCGTTCCAGCCGGCGCCGAGTCCGACGATCAACCGCCCGCCAGAGATGGCATCGATCGTGGCGGCCTGCTTGGCCAGCATGGCCGGTTCGTGGAAACCGATCGAGGCGACCAGCGGACCGAGCTCGACCCGCGTGGTCACGGCTGCCAGCGCGGCCAACGTCGTCCACGCCTCCCACGGGCCGCGCGGTCCGACGGGTAGGTCGTAGAGCAGGTGGTCGCCGACCCAGATGGAGTCGAAGCCCACCGCCTCGGCGGTTTCCGCCATGGCGATCAGCTCGGCAAACGGCACTTCCCATTCGACTTCGGGGAGTTGAACCCCAACCTTCAGTGGACGCGTCACGCCCCGACGATAGGGCGATACCGGTGGGCCGTCATCAGGCTCGCCGCGACCAGCGCACTCGGGCTTGTCCGAGGCCCGCCCCGATCTCGTTCGGTAGAGTCCAATCAGTGGACGATGTCGAGGGGTCTTTCGTTGGCGACGTCTACACACCGGTGTTCTTGGTGGGTGAGCGGGGCTGCGGTTTGACGTTCGAAGCGCGTCGCCTGGCGTCGAGCCTGGCGCACGAGGTTTTGTGGTCACCGGGACTGGCCACGGCGCTGCCGCTTCGGTTCGCTCCGTTCGTCAGATCAGTCGGTGGACCGTTGCCCGACGATGTCGATGCCGCCGCGGATCGTGTGGTCGACACCGTCGGCGACGGTGTCCTGGTGATCGATGATGCACATCTGCTCGACGAGGCGTCGACCGAGTTGCTCGGGCGGCTCTGCACTCGTGTGAGAATTGTTGCAACCGCCGCTCAACCGCATGTGTCGCGTCTCCAAGCGGTGCTCGGGGTGACGCCGCGACGAATCGAGCCGATGACACTCGAGGCGATTGCGCAGCTTGCCCCTTTCGACGCGTCACCGGTGCGCGTGGCCCAGATCGCCCACGAAACCGGGAGTCTGGCGGGTGTCATCGTCGAACTCGTGCGTCGAGTCGACGGCACGGTGAGTGAGGCGCGATACCGCCAGTGGGGTGAGCGACTCGATGGGCTTGGTGCCGAGGCCATCGACTGGATCGCCTCGTTCGATGTTCTGGCCGGCGCCCTCGGCGCGTCGGAAACGCGCCGGGGCAGCATCGTCCTCGTCGGCGCCTCGCCCCCGGCGGCGCTGGTCGATCAGCAGATCGTTCGTGTCGACGGCGACAACGTGGAACTGCTCCACACCGCGTTGGCCGCGGTTGCGCGGAAGGGCCGATCGCGGTCGTGGGTTTCTTCCGTGTTGGTCGCCGCAGCGCGCCGCAGCGGCGACGATGCGAAGACGAGCGACCTATTCGAAGCTGCGGGGGAGCCAGCGCTCGCCGCAGAACACGCGCGCCGCGCAATTGAGCACGCCTCCGATCCCGATCGACTGGCCGTGCTCGTGGCGCGCGCGTCGCGTGGCGGTGCGCCGGACGAGGTGGCCTGCGCGGCGAGGGGGTTGATCAAGCGAGAGTTGGTAGACCATCTGGCGGTCTGGAGCGAGACCGCCGGGGCGCCGACGTGGGCCCGTCTCGCATGCGCGCGCCAGAGCGACGATGAAGCGACACGGTGCGAGTTGGTTGCCTTGATGCCAGACGGTGTCGTTGACGAGGACCTGGCGTTTGAACGGGATCGGACATTGGCGACGCTGAGCGGCCGACGATTGCCGATGGCTGGTGGACCGGGCAACGTGGACGTGGACCTTGATGGACGACGCCTCGCGTGGGGATCCGCCGTGCTCGATGCCGCGCGCAGCGGTGACGTGAACGGCGCGAACGCCCTGGCCGCCGCCGCCGGGGCAATCGGATCAGAGCGACCAGCCTGGAAGTGGACGGGACGCACGCTCACGGCAATCGTTTCCTTTCACGCCGATGGAACGATCGACGGTGAGTTGGTCGCACCTGTCGGGGTCCACCCGGTGATCGCTCGCTCAGTGCTCGATGCCCACCGCGTTGTTGCTCTCGCTGATGCGGGGCGGTCGGGTGACGCCTTTACGTTGCTCGACAACACGCTGAACGGGACCGCCCCGCTCACTCGGTCGTTGAGGCGATGGGCGGTGGCCGAGGCAGAGCTGGCCGCCGGTCATCCGGTGAAGGCGTTGCGCGCAGCCACACAAGCTCTCGATGCCGCCTCACCGACCGCTCTGCTGACGCTCAGCGATACGACGGCAGACGTCTTGGCGACGCTCGCCGGAGCATGGGGAGCGTTTGAGAGCGGCGCCGATCTACCGGTACCGGTCCATCCGGCGTGGCCGTCCCTCCGTGCGGCGTCGATCGAGTTCGCGGCGCTGCAGAGATGGGCGAACGATGGGGCAGACGAATTGACTGTCGCAGCGTTCGGTGACGCCTCCGACGCTTGGGAGTCGGTCCATCTGCGCGGCGCGCTCCGATGTACCTGGGCGGCCGGTGAGGTGGCGCGTCGTTGGGGTGATGTGGACCGTGCCCGAGTCCTACTTGCCGACGTCGAGATAGCGGCGCTGCGGCTCGGAATGTTGCCCTTGCTGAGTCGATGCCGACAGTCGTTACGGCGTGCAGGGGTGCGGGCTGCGACCGGGCAGCGCGCCACGACGGGCGCGCTCTCGGCCCGGGAGCATCAGGTGCTGGTTCTCGTCGGCAAGGGGCTCGACACGCGAGCGATCGCCCAGCAACTTGGTGTGGGGACCGCCACGGTGGAGACGCAGGTGTCATCGGCGATGACGAAGTTGGGCGCGAGGTCGCGACTTCAGGCGGCAATGATGTTGCAACGTGGACCCATCCAGGCGGGTGGCTAGGTGAGTGGCCACGTGGTGTCAAGCCGATTCTCGTTGGTTGATTCGAGTGAGTTGCGCCCGGCATTCGAGCGCATCCGCGATGCGGGGGGTGCCGTCCAGACGAACCTTCAGCTTCCCGTCGACCCGTGGAGCCTCGCCGCTGCGGACCTCACGTGCGTTGCTACGGTCTCCGGGCCCGGTGATGCGGCCGAGGCGATCGTTGCCGCGTTACGTGGCGTGTCACTGGTGCTGTTCGTGGGTCATGATGCCTCGTGGGCCGGGCGTGTCGACTTCGTCGAAGACCTCGGTCGCATTGGTTCGATCGCACCGTGCGGGCAGTCGTCGGCGCCGGGGGCTCTGCTGGCACCCGTGCCAGAGATTGGCCCGGATCAGCGCGACATCCTCGAGTTGCTGGCCGAAGGGTTGTCGTTGCCCGAGGCTGCCGGTCGCCTGTTCTTGTCGTTGCGGACGACAGAGCGGCGACTCTCGGCGGCGAAACGCCTTCTCGGTGTGCGCTCCACCGCTGAGGCTGTCGTTGCGTTCGCAGCGGGACGAAGCAAGTTGGCGGGGTTCGGGGATCTCGACATCCAGCCCGGCCCGTACGCTCGGTCTCGACCATCCGGACCGCAGGAGGTGTGACCAATGAGCGACGATTCCCACGACGGTGTCCACCCGGCGGAAGCAATCCCGCCCGATCCCGGCGAAAGCGACGATGACTTCGCGCCCGTTGATGAGGGTGACGGCGGCGAGGCAGGACATGAGACTGCGTACCAGGACAGGCCAAGTTTCGATGCACTGACCGAGGTCGACTCGCCCGACGGTTTCGGCGGCGGTTTCGACCTGTCCAACGACGGGCTCGACGAGGACGAGGCGGACTCGGATTCGTTCAACGACGTCGGATTCGACCCTCGCTCCGGCGACTACGACGATCGTGGCGGATTCTCCGAGGTTGGAGTCTTTCGCCCCGACCACCTCGACGTGCTCGCCGATCTCGTCGGTCATCCCTTCATCTCCGCCGCAGATGCGATCGAGCGGCTGGATCTCGACGCTGACGACCTCGACGCCCGAGCATCGATACGGGTGCTCGACGTGCTCGGCGTGGACGCGAGAGTCGAGCACGGATCAGTCGATGCGCTCGTCGAGCACCTGGCGGAGGGCGGGCGGATCCAACTCGCCAGCGACAGTGGTTTGTTCGAGGTGGATGGTCTGGATGATCGGCTCGACCTGCTCCGGATGCATTCGTTGAGTAGCGGGCTGCAGTACGAGCTTCCACTCGAGGAGTTCGAAGATTCCTGGGCCGGTGCAGCGTTCGAAATGCTCGTGGCGGGTGGCGCTGACGGCAGCGACGGGTCGGACCCGAGCGTGGCTCTGGTACAGCTCTCCGGGTTGAGTGATCACGGACCGCGCGCGTTGAGCGCCGAGATCTGATGAACGCTTTGGCGGGGTTCGGGGATTCCACTTGGCCACCACCGGCGCATCATCGGTCACAGCACACAGCACGTTCCCGAAAGGACGCACCGACATGGACCCCGAACTCGATCTGAACAATGGCCCCGGACTTCCCCCCGCCGGTGGCCCCGGCAATCTGCCGCTCCCGATTGATGTGGTTGACCCGATTGATGTGGTTGACCCGTTTGATGTGGTTGACCCGTTTGAAGTGGTTGACCCGTTTGAAGTGGTCGACCCGTTTGAAGTGGTCGACCCGATGGCAGACGACGGAGTCGATACGGCGCTCGAGGACTCCCTCGAAGCGTTGCTCGGTGGAGAACTGATCCTGGATGGCGCCTTGCTCTCTGAGGTCGTCGCCACCGGATCGGTCGAGGAGTTGGCGACATTCCTGACGGCGCACGGTGCGACCGTCGAGGTGATCGATACGTCGATCGAGGCACTGGTGGCGCTTCTGGTATCTGGCGGCGAGGTGGTGGTGCCGGTGAGCCTTGAACCGGTCATCGCTGCGGTACCGGCAGCTCCGGCAGGTCTTCCGGCCCCCGATGCACTTGCTGCGCCCGTGAACCAGCCCGCCGACGCACTCGCCCCGCCCCTGCCCCAGACACCGGCTGCACCCGAAATCGCCACTCTGCCCCAGACACCCCCTGAACCCGCTGCACCCACTGGGCCGGTTGGTGCGGCATTCCCCGGGTCCGGCGAGCCGGGCGCGGTTCCGTCGGCTGCAGAGATGCCCGCTGACGCTGTGCCCGCCGACGCTGCGCCCGCTGCGCTCCCGCAGGGTCCGCCCGCCGCGTCCCCCGACGCGTTGCCACCGGCCGTGCCGGCTGGTTCGGGCCCCGCTGGATCGCTCCCCACTGGTTCGGGCCCGGCCGGCACCCCGCCGGACGCACCCGTGGTGTCCGCGTCCGAGTCGGTGCCAGGCGAACCAATCTCGCTGCCCGACAGCGTGCCTCCGCCGCTGTTCGATGAGGATCGATCGGTCCCGGTACCCGCAGCCGCGGGTGTCGTATCGATTGACACCGCACGCGATGTGATGGTGGTACTGGTCGACGGCGAGAAGGTCGAGCTGCCGCTCGATGATGTACGCGCCGCCCTCGAGTCGGCGGGCGGCACGGCGGTCAACATCAGCGGAGGGGCAGGGGTCAACGCCTTCGGCGAGGTCGCGCTTGCGGCCGCCGGTGTCACACTCGTGTCGGCGGCTGGATGGATGCTGGTGCGCCATGCCGGCGGCAGGACTGGGCGACTCGTGCGCTCCCGCGCACCACAGAGCGCGTCACCCCTCGCAGCACCCGGTGGGTTCCCACCCCCGAGCGTCTCCCTCGGTGTCCAGCCGTGAGCATGGCCCCAGCTCGGCTCTCGGCGATGAGCGAGCGGGCCAGCACGTTGGCCAATACGGCACGGCGGTTGGCCCAACGTGCCGGCCGACCGGAGCTGGCACAACGCATCTCTGACGAAGCCGGGCGGTGGGGTCAGTCGGCGTGCACGGTGGCCGTCGTCGGCCAGATCGGTGCCGGAAAGACTCAACTGGTGAATGCGCTCGCCGGTACGCCCGGCGCGCTGCCCGTCGGTCGGGGCGGTACCGCTGCCGTCACGATCCTGACCTCAGGTGCAACCTTCGCCGCCGAGGTTCGCCGTCGTGGCGTCGCGTCCGCGAGAGCGATTGGCCCCGGCGAGCTCGTCGCCGAGATCACCCGCGATGGATTGGCAGGCGCGCCGGCGGCGGACGCGGTGGAGGTGGCACTGCCTGCACCGCGTCTGATCGACGGCCTCGTCGTACTCGACACGCCTGGCGTGAACGGGCTCGACGAACTCGCTGCAAGGCGAGCAGTCGCTGCCACTCGCACTGTCGATGCGGTTGTGTACGTGATCGATGCCTCGAGTCCGTTCACCACGAGCGAGTTGCGTTTGCTTTCCGAGGTGTCAGCGCGGGTGCGGTCTGTCGTGGTGGTCGTCACCCGCATCGACCGGTTTCGGGGATGGAGGCGGATCATCACCGAGACGGAACCGGTCGTCAACACGCTGCCGGGCCTCGGCCGCGTCCGCGTCATCGGAGTCTCGAGCAAGCTGGCCGAAGCTGCGTTCGACCCGTCCTTGGACGACGACGAGGCGGTCGAGCTGCTCTCCGAAAGCGGTCTCCCGGAACTCCAACAGCATCTCAGCAACGTGGTTCGACGCTTGCGGTTCCTTCGCCTCGGCAACCTGACCGCGACCATTGGGTTGGTGCTCGACGAGATTTCATTGCATCACGAGGTCACGGTCGCCGCAGGCTCGGACGACGCCGGAGCCGAGATGATCCAACAGGCCGAGGCCGGTCGCCGACAGCTGGTCGAGTTGCGCGACGAGGGCGCGGCATGGTTGATCGCTCTCTCCGATTCGATCACGCAGCTGCGGGAGGAGTCGAATGCCGATCTGTTACGCCGGATCGGGGAGCAGTCGGTGCGTTTCGAGCGCCAGATCGCAACATGGGATGGCGATCTGGCGACCTTTGCCGCCAGCGTCGACGACGATGTGGCGTTGGTGGCCGAGGAGTTCGGCGAAACACTCGGAGTGAGGTTGTCGACACTGGTGCAGGCGCTCGCAGCGCGCAGCGATCTCGCCGATCTGCGCCTCGCTGCCGACCCGACCGATCTGCTCCGGATCGCGGCCATCGATTCGGTTGACGGTGAACGCACGACTTCCGAGGGCGTCCGGCTGAAGGTGGCCGGTTCGCTCGTGTCGGCGGCGACCAGTTCCTCGATGGTGCTGACGATGATGGGAGGTATGGGTGGAACGCTGGCAATGGTCCGGATCGGGGCACTCGGCGCAGCTGCAGTGTTCAGCGGTGCTGTCGCAGCGGTCACTGTTCGCTCCGATCGTCGCAACCGCAACCGCCAAGAGCTGCGTGCCGAGTTCAAAGTTCGCGCCGATGCCCTCAGGAGCCAGGGTCCGGTACGGGTCCGCACCTTCCTACTCTCCACGCAGCGCTCGCTCGAGGCGCAGATCAAGCTGCAGATCCGTGATCGAGCGTCGGTGCTGGAGGGTCAGCTCGCCACGCTGCAGTCGGCAGGCCGATCAGACCTCGCTGAACATCGCCGTCAGGCGGCCCGAGCTGGCGACGAACTCCGCCAACTCGACCTCGTTCGTCAGGACCTTGCCGCGCTCGGTACCGCGCTCGATACCGCACTCGATGCCGCGCTCGCCGACGCCTGAGGCGGTGTCGTCACCTACACTCCCCTCGTGGCGGGCCTCGACGAACCGTGCCGGATCACCTGATGGCGATGGGTCCCTGCACCGCCGCGCTCGCCGACGGGCTTGATCGCTACCTCGAGAGTGCATCGCCGGCCGCCGACCTCGTGGCGGGCGATCTCCTGACCGATGACGTGCTGGCCGAACTCATTGCCCTACGCCTCAGTCTTGATGAACCCATCCGCATTGCGGTCACCGGTCGCGTCAACGCGGGGAAATCCACGATCGTCAACGCGCTCCTCAACCAGCGCATTGCGGCCACGGATGTCAGCGAGTGCACACGACATGTCACCTGGTTTCGAGCGGGCGTGCCCGAACGGGTCGACGTCGTCCACCGATCCGGGAAGCGAACGGCGCTGCGGTTGCGTGAGGACGGTCGGCTGCCGACGACCATCGGTGTCGATGCCGAGGAGGTCGATCACCTCGAGGTGTTCCTCTCCAACGATGCTCTCGAGGCGATGACGTTGATCGACACGCCGGGCATTGCCTCACTGAACGACGCGGCCAGCGCAGCGACCCTCGAGATGCTTGCGCTCGATCGGTCCTCACGAGCTGCTGCGGCGAAGGCGGACGTTTTGGTGTTCGTGCTGTCGGGTGATGTTCAACGCGACGACTCGGCGTTCCTCGACTCGTTCCACCGGCTGTTCAACGGTCTTGCCGCGACGCCGGTGAGCACCGTTGCGGTGTTGAACAAGGTTGATCAACTCGACGAGGACGCACTCGACCCAGTTGCTGCGGCTGCCGGGCGGTGCTTGTCGTTGGGCCGGAGTCTCCAAGCACTTGTCGCCACGGTGGTGCCATTGGTCGGGCTGCTGGCCGAGACGGCCGAGGCTGGAGCGCTCACCCAGTCCGACTTGGAGCACCTTCGTGTTGCGGCGCGCCAGGATCCTGCGGCGGTGGAGCGAGCGTTGCTCTCCACCGACCGGTTCGTTCGCTCGCCCGTCATCGCTGCCGAGCCTGCGGCTCGCGAACGGCTCTTGGAACTGCTCGATCTGTCCGGGGCGCGCCTAGTGTTGGAACTGCTCCGGGCGGACACACTCGGCCTTGCCGAAGCTGTTGCGCGAATCGGCGATCGCTCGGGAATCGCCGCGTTACGGGCGCTGTTGCGCGGTGAGTTCGTGGCCCATGCGGATTCGCTCAAAGCAGCTTCTGCGCTGGCAGGAATCGAGCGTTTGGGGTATCGCTCGAAGGGAACGGGTCGAGCGCAACTGCTCGACCTCGCCGAGCGCTTTCAGATGGATCCGACGCTTCATCGACTTCGTGAGTTACAGGCCCGTCAGCACCTTGCCGCAGGCGAGGTGCTCTTCGGGGCGGACGAACTCGAAGCGGCGCGCCGACTCTTCGCGGCGACCGATCCCAAAACGCGCCTGGGGCTTGCCAGCGAGGTGCCGATGGAAGTCGTCATCGCCGAGACACGAGCGGGTGCAGCTCGTTGGAAGCAACGCGCCAACAACTCCAGATCCACACCGATCGAGCGGCGGTTGGCCGACACGGCAGTACGGAGCCTGGAGTTGTTGTGGGAAGAACTCAACACGTGACCACACGCGCCGATGACCCGGAGCACATGCTCCGGGTCATCGGATGGGGACAGCGAGTGAGATTCGATGACTCTGCTGGTCTCAGGCGTAGCACCAGTAGGTGCCGCCGAAGTTGACCCACTCGCCACCGATCTCCCACTGGTAGCCGTTCCAGTCGGCGTACTGCACGTACAGGGCCGACCAACCGGTTTGCGACGATGGTGCGACGGAGGTTCCGCCGCCGTTGTAAGTGGGGTTCCACGACCCCTGGAACCAGCCCTGGCCGTCGACGTACTGCCAGATCTTGGTGTAGTCGAAGCCGTAGTTGTCGTAGTTGAGAATGATCGAGTATCCGTCGCAGTAGCCGACGGTTTCGGCGGCCGCACCGTTCGATGAGACCACAGCCGCATCGGCGACGACGGCGGGGCCGCCGATCGAGAGGGCGAGGGTGGCTCCGACTGTGGTGATGATCTTCTTGATGTTCATGACATGGTCCTTTCGAAACCGGCGACCTCGGTGATCGCTTCGGTGATCACATGGTGCGCCCCGATCGGGACTCGAACATCCGGGAACCCCGCCAAGCTCCTGGCGAACTTTGTCGGTCTGGACATGCTGGGCCGGTCGTGAGCGACAAAGGTCCGGTGTACGACCCCGGGGGGTTCCTGGGGGGCGCGCGAGCCGTGCGTCTCGATGGCGGGGTTGGGGGAAGCACACCACGTCGTGCGTCGTGCATGGTTCGACGGACTCGACCGTCACGACCGGTGGCGGGAAGGGCCAGCCCTGTCAGCCAACTCCAATGTGCGCGAGGATTGATTCAAATGAGCGGAAGAACTACGAAGTCGGCCACAAGCTGGCGGCTGTCGATCGATCTCGGGACGAGCTTCACGGCGGCCGCGACCGAACGCGGCGGACGGATCACGACTGTGCTGTTCGACGGTTCGCCGCGCATCGCGTCCGTCGTCGCCGTCGACGAACACGGCAGCCTGGTGGTTGCCGGCGTAGCGGAACAGGAGATGGCGCTGGCACCTGAGCGCGCCGAGCGTTGCCCGAAGCGCCGCCTCGGGGATTCCGTGATGTTGTTGGGTGACACCTCGGTGAGCCCTGTCGACGCGGTGGCCGCCGTGCTTCAGTACGTCTTCGACGAGGCGGTTCGCCAAAGCGGTGGGGCCCGTCCCGTCTCGGTCGTGCTCACGCACCCGGCGCGGTGGGGCTCGGTTCGCCTCGGATTGCTTGCCGAAGCCGCTCGGCGGGTCGGGCTCCCGGAACCGGATTTCGTCAGTGAACCAGTTGCCGCTGCTGCCGCAGAGTCCGATGCCGCCGCGTTGGGTGATGGTCAGGTCGCCGCCGTGTTCGACATCGGCGGCGGCACGTTCGACACGGCGGTCGTGCGGCGCGTCGGGGACAGCTTCGAGGTGGTCGGCCCGCCAGGCGGCAACGACCGGATCGGCGGCGAGACCTTCGACGAACGGATCTTTGTCTACCTTGGCGAGCTCCTCGCCCGAACCCAGCCAGAAGCGTGGGAGCTAGTGCGCTTTTCCGACGAACGCACGTGGCGCCGTGCGGCGTACGACCTGCGCGTCGCAGCCCGCTCGGCGAAGGAGACGTTGTCCACTCGTGTCGACGCAGCCGTGTATCTCGGAGCGCCCATCGACGCCGAACTGCGGTTCACCCGCGACGAGTTCGAGCGCCTCATCGAGGCGGACATGCACGCTGCGGTCGCCGAACTGGCTGCCACTGTCGACGCCGCAGGATTGTCTCCCAGCGACCTCCGCTCGGTGTTCCTGGTGGGCGGGTCCGGCCGCGTCCCGATGGCCGCTCGCCTGGTCGGCGAATGGTTCGGACGTGTACCGATCACGTGGGGCGATCCCAAAGGCGCGGTGGTGCTGGGTGCGTTGATGGTGGACCCGGTGGCGATGCGCAGGCTGCCCGGTGTCGCCCCGACGGTCGAGATGCCGCTGACGGCTGCGCTACCGGCGACAACAGCGGCGGCGGCACCGGCGCAGGCCGCGTTCGCCTCGGTACCTCCTCGATCCGCAACGCCGGTGCAGATGCCGGTGCCGATGGTAAATCGCCGCCGCCTGGGCATCATCGCTGCGCTCGTGACCACGTTGGTGCTGCTGGGTGGCACCGCATATGCCCTGATCGGTCGGGACGACACCGGTCCCGGCACCGGCTCACCGCCGGCGAGCACCCGCGCGGCCGCCGTCCCGACAGCGGGAACCACGTCTGTACCGTCGACCGCTCCCGCACCAGCGACCACCGCGTCGCCGACCACGACCGCGCCGACCACGACCGTCGCCACGACGGCAGCCACCACAGCGCTACCCGCCACGACGGTCCTGACCGCGACCGGTGCGCCGACCACCACGGTGGCCCGCTCGGGCACTGCCGCGACGCCGACGGTGACGGTGCGGACCGTGCCGGTCACGACGGTGGCGGCCGCGGAGCCGGTGACCACGACCGCGCCGCCACCAGTTTCACCCACCACGCAACCGCCGCCACCGCCGCCACCGCCCACGACGGCAGCCACCAGCAACGTTGTCCCGAACGTGAACGGGGCCACCA
>JAYURF010000357.1:0-1596 GCA_043756365.1 Acidimicrobiales bacterium | reverse complement strand
TCGTCACCGACCACGGCAGCTTCGCCTCGCACGCCGCGATCATGGGACGCGAGATGGGCTTCCCGACGGTTGTCGGTTGCGTCGATGCCACGCGCCGCATCACCACCGGCACACGCGTCCGGGTCGACGGCACCGCCGGAACGGTCACCATCTGCGACTGACACCGGTTCGGGGATCCGGCAGGCGTCGATCAGTCGCGAGACGTCCGCGAGGTCCATGCGCACCGCTAGGTCAATGTCCATTGTCGAGCGAGGCTCACCAGCCATCGAGCTCGCCAGCGAGCCACCGAGCACCCACGGCATTCCGATGGAGTCGAACAGTTCGCCCATTTCGATGACCAAGTCGAGGGGATCCACGTGCTCAGCAACCGCGTACGCGAGCGTCCCAACCGAACGCCCGCAACATCAAGTCGGGGCCGACCCTCAGCACACCCAGTCGCGATGCCAGCGAGTGCGAGCGCTTCGCAGCTGCGATTCAGCGACGACACCATCGCCAGCTTTTCGGCCTGTGTCATGGACTGAAGTCGAGCGATCAGCAAACCGTGGATCTCCGGAGGTACTGTCGGTTTCGACGTGTGACTCGGGGCGGCCCGGGCAACGGCGCCCGGCGCGGCAAGCATGGCACCACCACGATGAGCATGGAGATCGACATGACGGAACCTGACATCGAGGCATTCGCCGACGAGGCGGAATCGTTCCTGACCGCGAATGCCAAGCGGACCGAATCAGCGGCAGCGGAGTGGGGCGCCGGCGACGACACGCTTTCGGGCTACGCGGCGCGCACCGAAGCCGATGAACGTGAGCGGGTCCGGGCGGCCAAAGCCTGGAAGGCAACGGAGTTCGATGCCGGCTTCGGATGGATCAGCGGACCGATCGAGGCGGGTGGACGCGGCCTCAGTGCCGAACACGAGCGCACCTACCTGGAGATGCGCGCCGGGTACGACGTGGCCGACCTCGGCGTGTACGGGATCAGCCTGGGCATGGTCGCCCCGTCGTTCCTCAAGTTCGGCCAGGAAGGCATCCGCTCGATCGTGCCGAGCATGTATCGCGGCGACTTGATCGGCTGCCAACTGTTCAGCGAGCCGGGCGCCGGCTCCGATGTCGCCGGGCTCTCCACACGAGCGGAACGTGACGGCGACGAGTGGGTACTCAACGGCCAGAAGGTGTGGACCTCGGTCGCTCATCTGGCGGACTGGGGGCTGCTGCTGGCCCGCTCCAACCCGGACGCACCCAAGCACAAGGGGATCACCGCGTTCGCTGTGGACATGAACGCCTCGGGCGTCGAGGTGCGGCCGCTGAAGATGATGACCGGCGGCACCGAGTTCAACGAGGTGTTCTTCAACGACGCGCGCGTGCCCGACACGCAACGCCTCGGCGACATCGATTCCGGTTGGACGGTCGCCATCTCGACGCTGATGAACGAACGCGCGCTCGGCGCGGCAGGTAGCGACGTGTTCGGGGTTCGCTCCACGCTCGAGCGGCTGCGGATGACGATCGCGCTCCCCGGAATGGGCAGCGACGATCCGATCGTGCGCCAAGGCGTCGCCAAGATCTACTCGATGGCCGAGACCATCCGGTATCAGAGCAACGCCGCCGA
>JAYURF010000356.1:0-4319 GCA_043756365.1 Acidimicrobiales bacterium | reverse complement strand
GCCTCACCGAGGGCGATCGCCACATCTTCGACGGTGTGGTGAGTGTCGATGTGCAGATCACCCGTGGCCTGGATCGTCAGGTCGAACCCGCCATGCTTGCCCACCTGTTCGAGCATGTGGTCATAGAACGGGATGCCAGTCGTCGCAGACGCCCGGCCCGAGCCGTCCAGATCCACCGACAGCGTGATCGATGTCTCGTTCGTGACGCGGGTGCGGGTGGCCGAACGTTCCGCGATCGGGGTACTCATGCCAGGACCTCCTGCAATGCGGCGAGAAACGTGTCATTTTCGGCCGCCGTGCCAACGGTGACCCGTAAACAACCGTCAAGGCGGGGCCACGACGAACAGTCACGGATCAACACGCTGCGGTCGAGCAGACCCTGCCACACGGCACGACCGGGTGTGCGGGTGGGCCGGAACAGCACGAAGTTCGCCCCGCTCGGCACCTGGGTGACTGGCAGCCGGGCGAGTTCCGCAGCGATCCGTTGGCGCTCGGCGACGATCGTGCCGACGCGGGCCTCCATGTCGTCGATGAACCGCAGGGCCAGGGTGCCGGCGATCTGCTTGGCCGAATCGAGGTGATACGGCAGCACCACCTTGTCGAGTTCGGCCACCAGCCAACGGGGCCCGATGAGGTAACCGAGCCGGGTTCCGGCCATCGACCACGTCTTCGAGAACGTCCGCGTAACCGCCAGTGGAACGTCCTCGCTCACCAGGTGCAGCGCCGACCATGGAGCGAACTGGCCGTACGCTTCGTCGACCACCAGTAGACCCGGGACCGCAGCCAGTACAGCGCGGATGGTGGCTTCGGGCTCGACAACGCCGGTGGGGTTGTTCGGCGAGCACAGGAACGTCACCATTGGCTGGTGCTGGTCGATCGCCCGCAGCGCCACGCTCGGGTCAAGCGTGAAATCGGCTTCACGGGCGGTCTCGACCACGGCGGCCCCGGTGAGCCGGGCGATGTGACCGTGCAGTTGATACGTGGGCTCGAACGTGCACACCGTGCGGCCGGGGCCGGCGTAGGTGAGCAGCACCGTTTGCAGCACCTCGTTGGAACCGTTGGCCACGAACACCTGATCGGGGTCAACTCCGTGCAGCGCGCCGATCGCCGACCGCAGTGCAGCGGCCGACCGGTCGGGGTAGCGGTGCCATTCGACCCTCGACAGTTCGGCTGCGAACGCGTCGCGCCATGCCAGCGGCGGCTCCATCGGCGATTCGTTGGTGTTCAGCCGCACCGCAACCTCGACCTGGGGTGAGTGGTAACCCTCCAGCGCGCGCAGGTCGTCGCGAACGGGTACGGGAATCACGCGCAGCACGTTAGCGATCGCGGTCTCGGCAGCGGTGTCGGTTTCTGCTGCCGGCCCGCGGCACACTCACGTCATGACGAGTTCCGCAGCGGCCGAGTTGTCGGTCATCGGTGAACATCTCTCCCGCTACCGAGAGCGGGCTGCAGCGATCGCGCGCACGCTGTCCGCCGGGGCCATCGACGACAACGGCGACGTCGTTTCCGCCCTGTTTGAGGCAGAACGCGCGCTACGCACCGCAGAGCGCGCGATCGACCGATCGACAAAACTGCTCGAGGGCTGACGACCGCGCCGGGTGAATCTCACCGAGCGTGAAAACGAAGCAACGGCCCCCAATGGGGGCCGTTGCTATTGCGAAGTCAGACGGCGGATTCCGACTTCGCCCACAATCCAGGTGGCGGGAACCTGGTTGGTGAACCCATTGTACACCCGTTCGGCAAGAATGCAAGCTGGAAGTTCACTCCATGCGAGAACCGACTCACGGCGCGTGGAGTTCACGGTCAGTGAGTCGCTTCGTCAAGATTTCATCTAGATCTCAGGAAGGACTGGCCTGCCCACCGCGCCGTCGCGAACTTCGCGACCGAAGCAGCGACGACGGGCAGATGTCTTCGAGCACGCACGCTGCGCAATCGGGTTTCTTGGCGTGACACACTCGACGACCATGCAGGATCGTTCGCAGACTGAACGGTCCCCGTTCTGCAGGGCGAACAAACGCGTTCAGCGCAAATTCGACCTTGACCGGATCGTCTTCCACCGTGAGACCCAAGCGGCGGGCCAGCCTGCCGACGTGGGTATCCACCGGAAGTCCCGGCAGCCCGAACGCCACGCTGCGCACCACGTTCGCCGTCTTGCGGCCAACGCCGGCGAGCGTGACGAGATCATCGAGCGCGCTCGGCACCTCGCCGCCGTACCGTTCGACCAGCGCCACGGCCATCGCGATCAGGTTCCTCGCCTTGGCCTGGTAAAAACCGGTCGAACGGACGATCTGCTCCAGCTCAGCGGGATCTGCGGCGGCCAGGCTGGATGCATCGGGATAGCGAGCGAACAGTGCCGGCGTGACCAGGTTGACCCGCGCATCGGTGGTCTGGGCCGACAGGATCGTCGCCGCGAGCAACTCGAAGGGGCCACGGTGGTTCAACTCACACAACGCCTCCGGGTACTCCTCGGCGAGTCGCTGCGCCACGACAGCGGTACGACCCTTGGGCGTACGCGGTGCGGCCATGGCGATGCAGGCTACGGGTACGCCACGCGACCAACGGCCACGCAGCGCTCCAAACGGAACCGATGAGGCTCGATAACCTCGTCGCCATGTTCCACATCGAGCGGCGGCAGAGCTTGTCACCGTCGCAGCGATCGAGAATCGTCGCCCTCATCGACGTCGTCACCACAGCGAACGGCCACCGACCGATCTCGGACCAACTCTGGTCGGACCTCCGCGCGACGGCTGCATCCGACGTCGTCCATCTGGTCGCCCAACCCGCGGTCGCCCAAGCGGGGGCCGGGCCGCACACTGCCAGCGATGCGCCCGACCCGACCGAGATCGCCGGCTACGCCCAGGCCGCACCATCCAACGGCGCTTGGGCGATCGGCGTCGTCGTCAGCCCGGTTCGGCCCGACCGCGATCGCCTCATCGACAGCCTGGTTGCAGCGGCGCTCGCGCTCGTGAGCGACAGCGGGGGCGGACCGGTTCAGTGGTGGGTGCTCGGCGATGACGACGTCGCCGATTCGATCGCCGCACGGCAGGGATTCGACGCGGTGCGAACGTTGCTGCAGATGCGTGTCGATCTCCCCGTCGATGCCGGCGTCGCCAACGATGCTCGCCCGGTAGCGGTCCGGCCGTTCCGCCCCGGGCGCGATGAAGCCGCGTGGTTGCAGGTGAACAACGCTGCGTTCGGATGGCATGCCGAACAGGGTGGTTGGGATCTCGCCACCTTGGTCCAGCGCGAACGGGAAGCATGGTTCGATGCGGAGGGCTTCCTGCTCCATGAACGCAACGGTCGGCTCGCGGGGTTCTGCTGGACCAAGGTCCATCCGACCGCTGCGCCGCCACTCGGGGAGATCTACGTCATCGCCGTGCATCCCGACTTCCACGGCCTTGGCCTCGGCCGGGCGCTCACCACGGCCGGACTCGTCCACATGTTCGAACGGGGCATCACCACGGGCATGTTGTACGTCGACGAAACGAACGTCGCTGCGGTCGGGCTGTACCGCTCGATGGGATTCCGGGTTCATCAACGTGACCGCGCCCACCTGGTGACAGTGCCCCAACCAGCCCGTCTCAGAACCGGAGAACCGCAGTGACCGACACCTTGCCCACGTGGAGCGTTGCCGATGTACACGACTCCCTCACGGCCCGAACCTTCGTCGACGCGATCGAGCAGATGTCCTCCTCCGTCGAGCGGCTCGAAGCGCTGTTCGACCACCACGACATCAGGATCACCGATCCGCGAACTGCCGACGCAGGTGACGGCATTGCGTGCGCAGCGGTGATCGAGGCGTACAACCAAACGGCAACGCAGGTAGCGAACCTTCGCGCGTTTGCCTACTCGACCGCAGCTGTCGACACCCGCAACGAAAACGCCCAGGCAGCACTGTCTCAGATCGAGTCGAGCGACTCCCGCTTGGCCCCCCTTCTCGCCCGCTTCGCCGAGTGGGTCAATGCGCTCGGACCCGACGCTCTCGCGGCCCACAACGACATTGCGGCCGACCACCTCGGGCCGATGCGCCGGCTGGCCGAACGCGCTGCACACCAGATGAATGAGGGCGAAGAGCACCTGTACGCATCGCTGGCCACCACCGGATCGGCAGCGTGGGCGCGGCTGCACCGCGACATCACCTCGCAGCTCGGCGCCGATGTCGTCCTGCCGGGCACCGGGATCTCGCACCTGCCGATGCCAGCGGTACGCGGGCTCGCCACCGACCTCGATCCCATCGTGCGCCAGGCCGCGTACGATGCCGAGATGGAGGCCTGGCCGCAAATCGCCACGGCGTGTGCGGCGGCGATGAATGCCATCAA
>JAYURF010000355.1:0-1600 GCA_043756365.1 Acidimicrobiales bacterium | reverse complement strand
CAGCGATGCGTTCCATCTCCACGACCGTCTCCGGCGCCTCGACGAACAATGCGTCGACACCCGTGTCACGCGCCATCTTGGCCCGTTCGATCGCCTCGTCGAGGCCGAGGCACGCTCGAGCATCGGTGCGCGCGGTGATGTGCAGCGAGGTGCGCGTCGCACACGCAGCACGCAGCTTGGCCAGCCACTCGGAGCGCTCCACAACCTGCTTTCCGGCCATGTGCCCGCAGCGTTTGGGCCACACCTGATCCTCGAGGAACAGCCCCGATGCACCGGCGTGTTCCCACAGTTCCACGGTCCGCGCCGCACTCAACGCGTTGCCGTACCCAGTATCGGCATCGACAACAACGTTCAGTTCCGGCACAGCGGCACACACCCGGCGGGCGGTTTCGGCCATCTCGGTTTGGGTCAGGTAGCCGAAATCTGGCAGACCGAGCAGGCTGCCGCTGACGCAGTAGCCCGAAACGAACACGGTGGAGAACCCGGCCGCAGCCGCCAGCTTGGCTCCGAGGGCATCCCACACACCTGGCATCAGCACGCTCGCTCCCCCGTCGAGCAAGCCACCCAACACACTCCCGGGCATCCCAGCGCCCGGCCCCCCGGCGTCGGATTCAGCGGTCACGAGTCCCTCCCTACGGTCGATACGAATCAGCAAGACCTGCGCGGCGATCCACCGGGGACCGTAGCCAACACCGCCGCGCCACCGTGGACCGGCCATCGGCTGCCGAGCGCCGGCACAGACCGGTGGGTAGATTTGCAGTCATGGATGACCACGCGTGTCTCATCCAGGTGGTCGCCCAGCCGGGCACTGGTTGCTGCGTGCGCCGGGCCACGTGAAAAAGGCGCCGCAGGGGCTGCGGGCCCGGTCGGCATTCGGGTTCGCCGTACTGGCGCTGGTGCTGTCGGTCATGCTCAGCACCGCCACGTACCAGTTGGCCCGTTGGTACCTGCTCGGCCAGCGTGAGACGTTGGCGACGCGTCAGGTGCTGCTCAACGCCCTCGTCGTGCGCGGCATCCTGGCCGCCGGCGACACGGGCGGCGACGAGGCGCTGACCTCGCTTCGATCGGCGCTGAATACCCGTCCGGTGCTGTGGTTCGAGGACAACTGGTATGCCCCGATCGTGGAGCTGAACGAGACGCAGATCCCCGAATCGGTACGCCAGTCAATGCGCGATGCGATCGACGGAGGGGGCGCGTACCGCCAGCGAATCGAGGTCAACGGCACGCCGTACGTCTTGATCGGGGTGTCGCTGCCCGGCATCGGGGCCGAGTACTACGAGTTCGTGAGCGTGACCGAGTACGAGCGAACGCTCGAGGTCCTTGCCACCGTGTTGATCGGTGCGGCCTCGATCACCACCCTCGCCGGCGCAGTGGCCGGATGGCTGGCGTCGAAACGACTGCTGCGCCCGCTCACCGATGTCGCCCAAGCGGCGCAGGCGATGAGCGAGGGCGACCTTTCGCGACGCGTCCGCGTGGCGCATGACCCCGATCTGCAACCCGTCGCGGACAGCTTCAACGAGATGGCCCAATCCCTCGAAGCCAGGATCGCGCGTGAGCTCCGCTTCACGGCCGATGTCAGCCACGAACTGCGCACGCCGCT
>JAYURF010000354.1:0-4345 GCA_043756365.1 Acidimicrobiales bacterium | reverse complement strand
TCTCACGCCATTCGGGCTTGAGGCCCGCCCGGTACAGCGGGATGCCGTCGCTCAGCGCCTTGTAGGCAGCCGACAACGCTTCGAGTTCGTCACCCAGGGTCTTGTCCAACTTCGATTGCCGTTGCGCTTGGTTGTACCGCTTCTCGACGGTCTCGAGGTCGGCGAGCGCGAGTTCGATTTCGACGACGCGCAGGTGCTCGATCGGGTCGCTCGGGCCCGTGACATCGTCGTCGATGAACGCCCGCAGCACGAACACGATCGCGTCGACCTCGCGGATGTTGGCCAAAAACTTGTTGCCGAGGCCCTCACCTTTGGAGGCCCCCTCGACCAGCCCGCCGATGTCAACCACTTGCACCGAGGCGTGCACGATCGACTTCGACTTCGACATCGCGGCCAGGCGGTCGAGCCGCTCGTCGGGCACTTTGGCCACGCCGATGTTGGGGTCCTTGGTGGCAAACGGGTAGGGCGCGGCGAGCGCACCGCCGCCGGTGAGTGCGTTGTACAGCGAGCTCTTGCCCGCATTGGGGAGACCGACGAGGCCGAAGCGTTCCATAGCGAAGGGCGCAGGCTACCGGAGCCCCCTGCGCGCCGGGTGATGAGCGCTCGGTGAGCGTCGCCGGCCACTCTCCGGCGACTCTCGGGCGACGCCGGCGGCCAAGCGGCGCAGCCGTAGGATGGGGAAGATGACACCGGTGCAGGCGATGGAACGCGCCCTTCACTTCCTCGACCGTTCTCACGAGTCGGGGTTCAAGACCAAAGCGTTCGTCCGCGCCCTCGACGTGTTGAGCGCCCTGCCTGAAGCCGAGGTCGCTCAACGCTCAGCGGCGGGCACGCTGACCGACCTCGACGGCATCGGCGCAGCCAGCGCCCGCCTCGTTGCCGAAGCGCTCGCCGGTGGCGACTCGGCATACCTCGCCAAGCTCGACGCCGAAACGGCCGTGCCGATCACCGCCGCGGGTGCCGTCTACCGCGCCGCGCTGAAGGGCGATTGTCACCTGCACAGCCGGTGGAGCGATGGCGGGGCGACGATCGAATCGATGGCCCGCGCTGCAATCGGCCTCGGCCACGAGTACATGGTGCTCACCGATCATTCGTCTCGTCTCACCATCGCCCACGGTCTCGATCGCGAGCGGCTCGCCCGTCAGGTCACCGATGTCGCCGAGCTCAACGAGCGCCTCGCCCCGTTCCGCATCCTCACCGGGATGGAGGTCGACATCTTCGAAGACGGCACGCTCGATCTCGACGACGACATGCTCGGCGACCTCGATGTGGTCGTCGCCAGCCTCCATTCCAAGCTGCGGATGGAGGAGCGGGCGATGACCGAGCGAATGGTCCGTGCCGTTGCCTCGCCCCACGTCGACATCCTCGGTCACTGCACCGGCCGCATGATCGGCCGGCGCGAGCCGTCTACCTTCGATGCCGATTATGTGTTCGCCGCGTGCGCCCAGTTCCACACTGCGGTCGAGATCAACTGCCGCCCCGAACGACTCGACCCGCCCCGCGAGTTGCTCGCGCTGGCGATCGAGTACGGATGCTCGTTCTCGATCGATTCCGACGCGCACGCGACCGGTCAGCTCGAATGGCAACCGCACGGCTGCGACCGGGCGGCAGAAGTGGGTGTCCCGCTCGATCGGGTGATCAACACCTTGTCGGCTGACGACCTGCTCGCCTGGACCCACACCGCAGCCTGAACGGCTGCGGCGCACAGCCGGCAGCCGGAGTAACGCCAGCGGAGCACCGCTAGGATTGCTGGCTATGTCGAAGAAGACCAAGAAGCGCAAGGCGCGTTTGCGCCGTTCGAAAGCAAACCACGGCAAGCGCCCCAACATGGGGCGTGGCTGACCGCCAGCACTCCGCTCCTCCCCCCACCAGGCGGGAGGACATTGCCGACGTCTACCATGGCGTCTCGGTAGCCGACCCCTATCGCTGGCTCGAGACGGGCGATGAGCCCGAGGTGGCCGATTGGGTCGCCGCACAGAACAGCCACACCCGACAGGCGCTCGATGCCCGCTCCGATAGGCAGCGATGGCACGAGCGCCTTTCCGCGCTGATCGCACTTCCGACCGTTTCCGGATGCGCGGTCCGCGGTGACACGTTGTTCGTTCTCGAACGCGGTCGCGGCGCCGATCAGTTCGCGCTCGTCGCGCGGTCGTTCGTCGATGCCGCCGTGCCCCGGCGGATGTTGCTCGATCCCGCCGCGCTTGCCACTGACGCAGCGATGGCGATCGACTGGTTCGAACCGTCGGCCGACGGAGCGCTCGTGGCGATCGGGCTCAGCGAGGGCGGCACCGAGAACAGCGTGCTCCACATCCTCGAGACGGCGACGGCCGCCGTGGCGGAACTACGCATCCCCGACACCCGCGCCGCGTCGGTGGCGTGGCTGCCCGATTCCAGCGGGTTCTGGTACGCCCGCTACCCCGCGGACGATCAGTACCACCGCCACATCCGCTTCCATCGTCTTGGTACTGACCCTGCCGGCGATTTGGTCGTGTTCGACCGGCTCACGAATCCGCAAGCGTGGCCCGACGTGCAGGTGTCGCCCGACGGCGAGCGCCTGTTGGTGCAGGTGCAGGTTGGGTGGAGCCGAACCGATATCTACCTGATGCAGGTTGCGACCGGTTCCTGGTCGACGGTCATCGAAGGTGTCGACGTGCAGTCGAGCTTCGCCTTCGTCGACGACGGCCTGGTCGGCTCCACCCGCCTCGGTGTGCCGAACGGCCGAGTGGTGCACGTCGCCGCCGGCCCGACCAGCCACGGGTCGGTCGACGACTGGGTCACCGTCGTTGCCGAGCGTGCCGATGTGGTCGCCGGCCGCCCGACGGTGTGCGGCGACGAACTACTGGTCCCGGTGAGCCGCGGGGCGATCGACTCGGTCGAGCGGTGGTCGCTTGATGGGCACATGCTCGGGATCGTCGACGGACTCGGCCTGACCGCGGTGGGCCAGATCGAGGCCGACGGCGGCCGCGCCGCGCTGGTGGTGTCGACGTTCGATACGCCGACGTGCATCTGGCGCTACGAGTCGGGGCAGCCGCAGCGGTGGTGCCCGGCGCTGCCGGAGGAGTCGGAGCTGGCGAACCTCGTGGTGCGCCAGATGCACTACCCGTCCCTCGACGGCACCGAGATCGGGCTGTTCGTGATCCACCGCGCGGACGTAACTCCGGGGCCGGACCGCCCGCTCATCCTCAACGGCTACGGCGGCTTCGCCATCTCTGAATCGCCGGCCTGGGTTCCGAACATCGCCGCATGGTGCGCCGAGGGCGGCGTGTGGGCGATCGCCGGGCTGCGCGGCGGCCTCGAACACGGCGAGGCGTGGCACGAAGCAGGCCGCCGAGCCAACAAACAGAACGTGTTCGACGACTTCCACGCAGCCGGCGATTGGCTCGTCGCGCAAGGTCTGGCCGCCCCCGGCCGACTCGGGCTGGTGGGTGGCTCCAACGGCGGGCTGCTCGTCGGGGCGGCGATCGTCCAACGGCCAGATCTTGCCCGCGCGGTGTGGTGCGCGGTGCCGCTGCTCGACATGGTCCGGTTCCCGCAATTCCTCATCGCGCGGCTGTGGACCGACGAGTACGGCGACCCCGATGTGGCCGAGGAGTTCGCCTGGCTGCACGCCTACTCGCCGTATCACGCAGTCGCTCCCGGCGTCACGTATCCGGCGGTGCTGTTCACCACGGCCGAGGGTGACACCCGCGTCGACCCGCTGCACGCCCGCAAGATGGTGGCTGCGCTGCAGGATGTGCTGCAGGACGCGGGGCACGATCCGCAGCAGCGGCCGGTGCTGTTGATGCAAGCGGGCCGCGCTGGGCACGGTGTCGGTAAGCCTGCGAGCATGCGCATCGCCGAAGGGGTCGACGTGTTGTCGTTCCTGTCATGGCAGCTCGGCCTCGGTGGGCGATGACCGCCGTCGCCGAGATCGTGGTTCGCTCGTCGCCGGAACCGTGGGTCGCGATCGGGCTGTCGGTCGTCGACGATGTCGCACAGATCGGTGGGATCCTGCTCCGCTTCGAGCCCGGCGCTGGCGATCAGCCGGTGGCGATTGCGGCATGGGTTCTCGACGGCGCGCCGACGAAGCCCGTCTCCATCGACGGCCTGCCCACACGACACGTCGACGGGGGCACCCCGCCGGCAGCGGTTGGTGGGGCCGTCCATCCGCTCGGCGTCGTGTCGTTCGATCATCTCGTCGTGATGACCGATTCGCTCGATCGCACATGCGGCGCGATCGAAGCGGCGACCGGCGAGCCGCTGAAACGCGTCCGCGAGGTGGGCCAGATTCGGCAAGGTTTCCATCGCCTCGGAGAACTGATCATCGAGGTGGTCGAGACGAAGGCTGCGACCGCCGATCACGCCG
>JAYURF010000353.1:0-4348 GCA_043756365.1 Acidimicrobiales bacterium | reverse complement strand
GCGCGACGAGACGGCCATCCATCACGAACCGGCCGCCCTGACCCTTCTCGCAGAATCCGAGGTCCTCGAGTGTCATCAACACCGTGATCGTGAAGCTGTCGTAGATCGATACGTAGTCGATGTCGGAGGGTGCGACCCGGGCCTCGGCAAACGCAGCCGGTCCCGACCACACCGCGCCCGAGTACGTCAGGTCGATCCGCCCACCCATGGTGTGCTTGATCGCCTCGCCCTGGCCGAGCACCTTGATGCACGGACGCGACAGCGTTGCCGCGATCTCGGGGCTGACCACCACCAGCGCTCCCCCACCGTCAGTGATCACGCAACAATCAAGTCGGTGCAGCGGGTCGGCGACGAGTTTGGAACTCACTACCTCGTCGACGGTGACCACGTCGCGTAGCCACGCGTGCGGGTTGTGCTGGGCGTGTAGCGATGCGGCAACCTTGACCTCGGCGAGTTGCTCACTCGTGGTGCCGAACTCGTACATGTGTCGCCGCGCGGCCAGCGCGTAGTAGCCGAGAACCGACGTGCCCCACAGGTTCTCGAACTCGGCCTCCGGCGCGGAGGCTGTCCCCGCACCGGCACCCGGCTGCGTTCCGCCATTGCGTGGTATGCCGCCGAGGGTGATCAGCGCAACCTGCGCATGACCCGCAGCGATCGCCGCCGCCGCGTGGCCGACATGGACCAGATACGACGAGCCTCCGGTTTCGGTGGAGTCGTAGGTTCGGCAGCGCAACCCGAGGTAGTCGGCCATCGACAGCGGGCCCCAGCCGGGGGCATCGCCGGCGCAGTAGTAGGCATCGACGTCGGCCATCGACAACCCGGCATCGTTCAGCGCTCCGAGGGCCACCTCGGCATGCACCTGGGCGACCGTGCGGTCGGGAATGTCGCGCCGCGGGTGTTCATAGGCACCGGCGATGAACGCCGCACCACGCAACGACATCGGCCGTCAGTCCGACGACGGTAGCGGTTTGGCGTCTTTCACTTCCAGCAACTCGCCGTTCACCGCACCGGCACCCTCGCCGGCTTTCGTGCACAACAGTTCCACCGTTCCTGCAGCGTCGACATATCGCTTCCCCATCAACGATCCGCCGCCGTGCCCCTCGGCGATCGAGCCTCCATCGCGGTCCGCCGCGGACGTCGCCGACGGCAAACCGCCAATGGTGATCTCCACGGCACCTGCTGGCGCCCGGATGATCATCAGTTCGGTGGTGCACGCACGGCCGTACAATCGGGTACCGGGTTTGAACGCGGTGGGCATGATGGAATCTCCTCGGTTCGAGCCGTGCGGCTCAGGTAGGGGTGGGTTCGTTGGCGAGCAGATCGCCGAGGACGACGCGGCGCAACATCTTGCCGGTGTCGGTATGCGGAAGTGTGTCACGGAACACGATCGAGTCCGGCGTCTTCGCCCCGCGCAGCTGTACCCGAACCGACTCGCGCAACGTGGCCTCGTCGATACTGGCACCCGGCTGCAACACAACAGCGGCGACGATGCGCTGACCCCACTCGTCGTCGGGCACGCCGACCACGCAGACGTCCGCAACGGCCGGATGCGCGAGCAGCACGGTTTCAATCTCGGCCGGGGCAATGTTCTCGCCGCCGCGGATGATCGTGTCGTCGGTTCGACCCTCGATGAACAGGTAGCCGTCCGCATCGACCGAGCCGCGGTCGCGAGTGAAGAACCATCCGTCGGCATCGAGCACGCTTCCGGAGGAGTACTCGCCGGCGATCTGCTCGCCGCGCAGGTAGATCAGCCCCGCCTCGCCGGCTGGCAGCACGGCACCGTCGTCGGCGCGGATCTCGATTTCGACCATCGGCAGCACCTGCCCGACCGAGGAGAGCCGCCGGCGAACCGCCGGGTCATCGGAGGCGAGCGCCGCACGGTGATCATCGGGACCGAGCACAGCGACGGTCGAAGCAGTCTCGGTGAGCCCGTAGGCGTTCACAAAACCGGTATCCGGAAAGGCGCGCAGAGCTGCTTCGAGGACCCGCGTAGAAGCCTTCGAACCGCCGTACGACAGCGAGCGCAAGCTCGTCACACCGGCCGGTGCACCATCGAGTGCCTCGACCACGCGGGCCAACATGGTCGGCACCACCATTGCATGGGTGACGGCCTCGTCGCTCACGGTGCGGAGCCACGTGCCGGCATCAAAGGCCCGCAGGTACACCAGCCGCCGGCCGGCAAACAGGTTCGACAACATGTTCGCTACCCCGGCGATGTGATACGGCGGTACCGACACCAGCACCGCCTCGTCGGAATCTGCTCCGCCGAAATCGACCGAGCCGAGGAGGTAGGCCATGAGGTGACGATGGCGAAGATAGGCGGCCTTGGGCTCGGAGGTGGTTCCGCTCGTGTACAACACCACCGCCACTGCGTCGTCGTCGAAGGCGGCGTCCGGCGTGGCCTCCGGGGCATCGGCGAGCGCCCGCAGCCAGTCGTCGAACGCCATCACCGTCGCCGAGCTACCGGCGAGGCGTGCCGCAGTCGCACTGTCGGCGAGCACCAGCGCGCCGGGCTGGCGGGCGACCAGCGCGTTCAGGCGCTCGTCATCGAGGCGGTAGTTGATGGGAACGAACGGGACACCGGCCCATGCCGCGCTCAGCAGGCCGACGGGCAATAGGGGGTGGTTCTCGCCGGCGTAGACGACTGCAGCGAACTGTTCGCCCAGCCAGGCCGCACCCGAACGCACGAGGCTGCCGAGCCCCGCGCCGGTGACGCGGTGGCCGGCATCACCGCACAGGACCCGATCGTCGAAGCCCGACTCGACCATTTCCAACAGCGAAGAAAGATGCACCGAGACATTGTTGACGATGGTGTCAGGCGCGATCAACCCGCAATAGGGTGAACCCACGGCTGCGACCGTTGGGCCAGCATCAATCCGGGGGAGCACAACGTATGTCAGCCGCCAACAATCTCGAGTGCGAGGGCCGCGTTGCCCTGGTCACCGGTGCCAGCCGCGGCCTCGGCGCGGCGATCGCCGAGCGACTCGCACAGGCCGGAGCACGTGTCGCGGTGTCGGCCAGAACCCTCGACCCAGATCCCAGGTACGAGGGCTCGCTCACCGAGACCGTGACGCGGATCATCGCCGCCGGCGGCGAGGCGGTTCCGGTGCAGTGCGACCTGTCGTCGGCTGACGACCGGCGGCGGATGATCACCACCACCGTCGACCGGCTCGGGCCAATCGACATCCTCGTCAACAATGCCGCCGTGACGTTCTTCTCCCCGTTCACCGAGTTCACCGAAAAACGATTCCGGCTGATGTTCGAAGTGCAGGTGCGCGCCCCGTACGAGCTCGCTCAACTCGTGGTGCCATCAATGCGCGAACGACGTGCGGGATGGATCCTCAACATCACCAGCCGCGCCGGGGTGCACCCAGCGGGGCCCCCGTACGAAGCGATCTACAAGGAGGGGTTCAGCGTGTATGGCATGGTCAAAGCCGCCCTCGACCGCTTCACCACCGGCCTCGCCGCCGAACTGTACGACGATGGCATCGCGGTCAACTCCTTGGCCCCGTGGGACAACGTGGCCACGCCCGGTGCGGGCGCACACAGCCTTGTCGACGGCTTCAGCCTCGAGGGACCCGAGTGGGTGGCCGAGAGCGCGCTTGCCCTCTGCAGCGGGGATCCGGCAACGTTGACGGGGCGGGTCGCCTACAGCCAGCCGTTGCTGGCCGAGCTGCAACGCCGCCCCGTCGCCCGCTGAAGTCCCGTCGAGCGCACCTGGGATCAGATCCGTTCCCAGCGGTCCATCCACACGTCCCAGTTGAAGCCGCCATCAAGGTTGCCCCCAATGCTGCGTTTCAGACCGGGAGCGCCACCGGCGATCGAGGTTGACATCACATAGTCCTCCTGCCAGCGGGTGGTCCATGGAGCGCACGACCCGGTCTTCCACGTCGTCGTTTGCGTCGATCGCCAATGGATCCCCCGCTCCCCTGGAGCGATATCGATCCAGCCGATGATCTGCGCCTTCCACTTGTTCGTCCCAGTACAGACGATCGCACCATCGAGGCGCTGTGTCACCTGCGACTCACCGGTCCGTGACCAGGACGTGCCCGACCACTGGCGAGGGATGAAGACGATCGGCGGGCTGTAGGTGCTCTCGTGCACCGCACCCTCACACCGGTGGTAGGTCTTCGAGTAGACGAGCTGCCTGCTCTGCCAGGTCAGTTCGTCAAAATGGCAGCGCTCGCCCGGCAAGGAGTTGTACATGCGGAACCGGCCTGACGACATGTTCTCGAACCACAGCACCGACCGCGACGGCGGCGACGAGTTGTGGTTGTAGCCGTTCAAGTAGTACCCGTTGAACGCCATTGAGGCATTGGGATAGAAGCTCGCCAGATCGTAGGTAGGT
>JAYURF010000352.1:0-1609 GCA_043756365.1 Acidimicrobiales bacterium | reverse complement strand
CGGCGGGTGTGGTGTCGATGATCGTTCCGGTGTTCGCCCGCCACAAGATCGCCGGTTACGGCTGGCTCGTCGCTGCGTTCGTGTCGATCGGGTTCATGTCGTTTGCGTTGTGGGCACACCACATGTTTGCTGTCGGGCTGCCGCCGGTGGTGCTCGGATTCTTCTCGGCCGCAAGCATCGCCATCGGCATCCCCGCCGGCGTACAGATCTTTGCCTGGGTGGCCACGTTGTGGGCGGGGCGGCCGGTGTGGAAGACACCGCTGCTGTTCGTGATCGGGTTCCTGATCACGTTCGTGCTCGGCGGGATCACCGGGATCATGGTCGCCTCGGCGCCGTTCGATCTGCAGGCTCACGACTCGTACTTCGTGGTTGCCCACCTCCACTACGTGTTGATCGGCGGTGTCGCGTTCCCGATGTTCGCCGCGGCGTACTACTGGTTGCCGAAATTCAGCGGTCGGATGCTCAGCGAGCGGTTGGGCAAGTGGAACTTCTGGTTGATGTTCGTCGGGGTGCACCTGACGTTCTTCCCGATGCACATCGTCGGTCTGTTGGGCATGCCCCGACGGGTCTACACCTACGACGCCGGGCAGGGGTGGGCGATCTACAACCTGCTGTCGACGATCGGCGCGTTCGTGCTGTTTTCGGGCGTGCTCGTGTTCATCGTCAACCTGATCCACACCCGGTTCCGCGGCGCGCCGGCCGGAGACAACCCGTGGGGTGCCGACACGTTGGAATGGTCGGTCACCTCCCCGCCACCGAACCAGGGTTTCTCGGTTCCACCGATCGTGACCAGCCGCCACCCGCTGTGGGACCAGACCGATCTGCACGCGGGTGACCCGAAGTTGGTGGAGTTCACGCACGGCCTCGCCGAGTGGCCGCTCACATGGCGTGCTGCGTTGGTGACGGGCACGAACGACGCTGAGCCAGAGGAGGTGATCCAGGTGTCGGGGCCGTCGATCTGGCCGTTCGTCGCCGCGTGCGGAACGGTGCTGCTGTTCGTCGGCGAGATGCTTCACCGGCTCGAGGTGATCGGCGCAGCTGCAGCTGTCGTGATCGGCTCGGTGGTGATGTGGAACCGGGCGGACCATGTGGTGCTGAGCGACGCGGAGGAGGACGAGTTCGAGCGTTCTTACGGCGTTCCGGTGCGCACCGATGGTGGCCGGGCCCTCGCCCTCTGGGGGATGGGCCTCGCCCTGCTGGTGCTCGGCATCGCGTTCTCCACGTTCCTGCTCAGCTACTTCTACCTGCGCGTCGAGAACACGCAGTGGCCCCCCGTCGGTGTCGCTGCACCGAGCCTGACGCTGCCGGGTGTCGGCGCGGTTCTCGTCGTTGCCAGCGCGGTGGCGATGCTTGGTGCCGTGCGCTCCATCCAGCGTGAATCGCCAGCCGGCCTGATCCGCGGCACCATGGCGGGGGGCTGCCTCGTAGCCGTTGCGATCGCGGTGCAGGTCGTCTACCTCGCCGGTGTCGACTTCGATGCCACGACCACGGCGTACGGCTCCATCTTCCACTCGTTGATGGGGTTCGTGATCGTGGTTGCCTTCATCGGCTTGGTGATCGACGCCGTAGTGATCGCTGCCGCCCTGAAGCATGAGTTCACCCCGCGCCG
>JAYURF010000351.1:0-4348 GCA_043756365.1 Acidimicrobiales bacterium | reverse complement strand
CGAGTTCCCGGATGTGCTCATCTCACTCGAGGTCAAGCAGTCGCAACCGTCGATGGCCAAAGCGCTGTGCGACGTCTTGGTTCGCACGCGCAGCGTCGACCACGTGTACCTGAGCGCCAACAACGACGACGATGTGTACGAGGCCCAGCGGCTGTGCCCTGGAGCGCTCGTCATCACCACGACGTACACCGATCTGGATGCCCGACGAGCGGCACAGGAAAAGGGCGAGTCGTGGTGCTCGAGGTCACCGATCGGACAGCCGCCCTATCGTGACGACCGATTCAGCGTCGAGAGCGTCCGATCATCACACGACCATGGAGCGGCGATCTTCACCTGGACCGTCGACGACCCGGACGTCCTGCGCGAACTGGCCCTCGCCGGTGTAGACGGTGTCTACACCCGTCGACCAGACATCGCCCGCAAGGTGTTCGACTCGATCCCCGCCCCGGGCTGACGATCCCGCTGCGATTGGACAGGCGTGCTCAGGAAGGTCGCGGCTCGTACTGGTAGGTGCGTTGTGTCCGACCGCCGGCCACGAGTAGGTGCTCGCCTGTGACCCATGACGCCGCCGGCGAGGCGAGGTAGAGCACCGCCGCGGCGATGTCGTCAGGGGTGCCGGTCCGTCCGAGCGGGATGGTGCGAGCCAGTTCATCGAGATGGTCGGATACGCCGAGCACCTCGCGGAACGCCTCGGTGGCGACCGGTCCCGGCGACACGGTGTTGACCCGGATGCCGCGCGGGGCAAGCTCGAGCGCCAGTGTCTGGGTGAGGTTGTTCATGCCCGCTTTCGCCGCCGCGTACGGGCCCGTGCGCGGCGACCCGCGACTCCCGGCGCCAGAGGAGATGTTGATGATCGCGCCGCCGTCGGTCATCCGTCGCGCCGCCGCCTTTGATCCCTGGAACGCACTGGTCAGGTTCAGTTCCAACTGCGCACGGAACACGTCGTCGGGGGTGTCGACAAGCTCACGAACCGTCTTGTCATCGGAGCCACCGACGTTGTTGACCCAAATGTCGAGCTGCCCGAACTCGCCGATGGCGCGGTCGGCAATGGTTTCGGAGAAGTCACGGATGTCACCGCGAACGATCAACGCCTTGACGCCACGCACGACCACGCCGGCAGCGGCATCGTCGAGGTCGGCTTGACGCCTGGCATTGAGGACCACATTGCAGCCGGCATCGGCCAGTGCCCAGGCAATCGCGCGGCCGATGCCCTGGCCGGAGCCCGTGACCACCGCCACCTTGCCGTCGAGGCGAAACAGATCAAGCACACTCATCGGGCGAACCTATCGAGTGGGAGCCCCCGGCGACGCACGGAGGGGCGACGCGTTCCGATGGTGCAGACTGTGCGACATGGGCTTTGACGTACATGTGGTTGTGAACCTGAAGAAGGCTCCGAGCGAAGCATTGATGACAGCGCTCGACCACAAGTTCGAAGCGGCCACCCACCAGCACCGAACCACGACCGTCAGCCTGACCGAGCACGTCTCGGTCTCGAACGAGGCAGACGCCGTGGAGTTCGTCCGGGCGCTCGTGCTCGAAGCAATCCCACCCGGATCGAAGATCATCGAGATCCACGCTGAGGCCGACTGAGCGGTCCCAGATGAGCCGGGCTTCAGAACAACGGGTCCTGGGCGGTGGTCGGCGGGGGTGAGTTGGCAGCGTCGAGGATCCTTGCCACATCGCTGATCGTTGTGGCCCCCAACTTCGCCAGCGCCGCGTTGCCTGGCCCTGCACCGGCACCCATCCACACCGCCACCGGACCGAAGCTTCGACGGAGCGACTCGGTGGCCCCGCCCCAGGTGCCACCGGTGCCGTGGGCGCAACAGACAACCAGCGTGACATCGGCCAGTCCGTAGATGAGCTTGTTGCGGCCGAGGGCGTTTCCCGCGGTGAACCGTGCGCTCGGCGCATACGGGCTGGCAATGCACAGCTCTGCGGCATGGACACGCCTGCGCACCTCGGGGCTTCGCGCCGCGACCTGCAACCCCTCGGCCGGCACACCGATAACCGCACCGGCGAGGTCGAGTGTGCCCGCCATGGCGGCCTGATCGATACCCCGGGCCAACCCGCTGATCACTGCGACGTCAGCAGCGACGGCAACGCGTGCCGCGTCCTGCGCCACGGCACAGGCATCTTCGCTCGCGTCGCGGCTGCCGACCACACCGAGGCCGCCGGCTGACAGCCACGCCGCAGGGCCGGCCACGGTAAGGAACGCGGGGCACGCAATATCGAGTCGCGCGAGGAGCCGGCGCGGAAACCCATCGTCGAAGCTCGACAGCATCGTGATGCCCTCTTCGGCGAGGCGTTCGCGTTCGAACACGAACGCCGTGACCGCGTCGAGCAACGTGACGAGTCGCTCGGCCAACGCCGTGTCACCGGACACCAGTTCGGTGACGACCGACGCTGACGCTCCGAGCATCACCGCCGGATCGCGCACCTGCCCGAGCACGCTCCAGTACTCGCTTGCGGCCAGCGGCTTGGCACCAACGTCGACGAGCCGGTTGGTCATCAGCAACGCGGCCAGCGACGAACCCGGCGACGAGGGCGGCGTCACGGCGAGGAATCTCTGCCCAGCGTGGAGGCGAGCGCAAGCGGGTACACCCCACCACTGCCGTTGATGGCGAGCAGCCGCCCGATCTCGGTGAGCGTCCATCTCGAATCGACCAGATCATCGATCAACCACACGGGCCCGTGGGGAACCGTTGCGGCAACCTCGAACGCGCCGCACACGTTGGCGTACTGGTGGGTGCTGTTGGCCATCGACTTCTGCCGCGGGGTGTCGACGATCTTGCGGACCACATCGTGGACTGGCAACGCAACGGCCGCAGCGAATCGTTCGGCGAGATCGGACACAAGCCTGGGCAGTCGCAACGAGGGCACGAACGTGACCCACGACGGTGCCGGCTCGGGGGACCACTCCTGCACCATCTCGACCAGCGACGCGATCAACCTTTCGTCGAACGGCCCACCGGCGCGCCGGTCGGCCTCGACCAGCGATCCCCACCCCTGATCGCCCCATCGACACAGGGCCCGGCCCTGCATCGGGCGGAGCGCGCTCGGCAACGAGCGAGAGGTACTCGACGACGACGTACCGATCAACTGCTTGCGCGCCTCGATGGGCACGTAGCCGCGCCGCAGGAACCGTTGTGCGGTTTCCACCACCCCTGCGTCGAGCGGATCGCGGTACAGACGGGTTGCGCACAGGTCGCACACCCCGCATGGTTTGGCCGAGTCGTCGTCGAGTACCTCGGCGAGGAACCGCATCCGGCAGTCGATCTCGCTGGCGTACACGCGCATCTGCTCCTGCTCGAACCGGCGCGATGCGGTGACCCCATCCACCCTCTGCTGCGGGTACTGCCAAGGTTTCAGGGTGCGCTCGTAGGTCTGCCATCCCAACCGCTTGAGCACGCCTTCCACGCTGAGCTGCTTCAGTACCAGTTCGACCGCACTGCGTTTGATGTTCACGTCCTGTTCGATCGCGCCGATCGAGACTGGTCCGACGGCGTTGTCGAACACCCGTAACACCTCGGCCACCTGTTCCTCGCCGGGGAACGCCTGCTCGATGAACCAGTCCTGGATGGCCTCGTCGTCGTGACCGCGCAGCAGCACTGCGACCGACTCCTCGAGCGCCCGCCCGGCCCGCCCAACCTGCTGGTAGTACGCAACCGGCGAACCCGGCGCTTGGTAGTGCACGACGAACCCGAGATCGGGCTTGTCGTAGCCCATCCCGAGCGCCGAGGTGGCAACCAACGCCTTGACCTCGTTGCTCTGCAGCGCCACTTCGGCCTCGAGGCGCAACTCGCCGTCGAGGGCACCCGTGTAGGCGAGCACAGCATGGCCACGCATCTGCAGCCACGCCGCGACACGCTCGGCGTCGCCGACGGTGAGGCAGTAGATGATCCCGGAACCCGGTAGCTCGCCGAGGTAGCGGTCGAGCCACGCCAGCCGTTGGGCGGCCTGGGGCAGATCGATCACCTGCAACGACAATCCCTCGCGCGTGAGCGGCCCGCGGATGACGTTCATCCCGACACCCAGTTGCGCAGCGACATCGTCGACGACGCGGTCGTTGGCCGTGGCGGTGCAACCCAACACCGGGAACGCGGGCGGGAGACCGGAGATGAGCTGGCCCAGGCGGCGGTAATCGGGCCGGAAATCGTGGCCCCAATCGGAGATGCAATGCGCCTCGTCGATGACCATCAGGCCGGGCCGGCGGCCGAGGATCGGCATTGCCTTGTCGGCGAACTCGGGATTCGCCAAACGCTCGGGCGACACGAGCAGGATGTCGACACTCTCGGATTCGAGCAGCTCGACCAACTCATCGACCTTCATGGTCGCGGAAGTATTGATG
>JAYURF010000350.1:0-1612 GCA_043756365.1 Acidimicrobiales bacterium | reverse complement strand
GCAGGTTGTCCTCCACCGACAGTTCGGGGAAGGTGCCGCGCCCCTGTGGCACCTGGGCGATGCCGGCCCGCACGATCGAATCCGGAGCTGACCGGGTGATGACGTTGCCGTCGAACGACACGGTGCCCGTCCGGTCGATCATCCCGCTGATCGCTCGCATCGTGGTGGTCTTGCCGGCGCCATTCGCCCCGAGGATCACGACGATCTCACCCGCCTCGACGGTGAGCGACACGTCGTGCAACACGTTCAGCGCGCCGTAACCGGCGCGCAGGTCGGTGACTTCGAGCAGGCTCATGCGGTGGTCCCGAGGTACGAGGCGATGACGTCGCGGTTGGACTGCACTTCGGCAGGGGTGCCCTCGGCGATCTTGCGGCCGAACTCCATCGCTACCACCTTGTCGCTGATGCCCATCACCATCGACATGTGGTGTTCGACCAACAACACGGTGAGGTTGAACTCGTCCCGGATCTTCACGATGGTCTCGCCGAGCTCGTCGACCTCGCCGTGGGTCAATCCGCTTGCGGGCTCGTCCATCAACAAGAAATCGGGTCGTGCGGCGAGCGCCCTGGCGATCTCCAGCCGCTTGAGGGTCCCGAACGGCAACCCCACCGCAGGCCGGAACATCAGCGATCCGAGCCCGAGTTGCACCAGCAGCTGCCCCGAGAACTCACGGATCCGCCGGTTCTCGCGGCCCACTCCGATTCGCGAGACAGCTTGGGCGAAGCCGACCTTTCCGTGGGAATGCGCGCCGACCATCACGTTTTCGAGCAGGGTCATCGTCGGGAACAGGGCCAGGTTCTGGAACGTCCTGGCGATGCCGAGCCGAGCGATGCCGTGCGCCGGCACCTCGATCAGGTCTTTCCCCTTGTACAGCACGGTGCCGATGGTGGGTTGGTAGATCCGGCTGACGACGTTGAACATCGTCGTCTTCCCCGCCCCGTTCGGGCCGATGAGGCCACAGATCTGGCCGGCTTCGATGTCGAAGGTCAACCCATCGAGCGCAACGATGCCACCGAAGCGAACCGAGACGTCATGTACTTCCAGCAACGCCACTCCGGCACCCCCTGATCGAGCCACTCTCTGCCCTCCCCTAATTGAATCGGTGTGACAATAGTCGCATTGGCCAGCACATGCGAGTGAGCACCGCAATTCGGCCACCCTCGCGTCGCAGGTAGCCCGTTGTTGTCTCGTGCGGCCGGCTCCCGACTTCTGACCTCAGCGCGGCCATCGGTACGGTGGCGTCGATGTCTTCCGCCCCGCCCGATCTCGATCAGTTCCGAGCCCACGCCCGCACGTGGCTCGAAGCCAACGCCACGTTGGTGCCAACGACGGCCGCCGGCGACGCAGACGGCATCTCGCCGTGGGGTCATGGCAGCGACGACGTCTCGGTGTTCCGCGACCTCTCCGCGGCCGACGAGGAGGCCCAGCTCGAGGCATGCAAGCGGTGGCAGCGGCTCAAGTTCGACGCCGGGTACGCAATGTTGAACTGGCCGACCGAGCTCGGCGGCCGCGGGCTGCCCAACTCCTACGTTCGTGCCTACCTCGCCGAAGAGGCGCGCTTCCACGTGCCGTCGGGCGGGGAGCTCCCACCCACGTCGATGGGCCTGATCGC
>JAYURF010000349.1:0-4357 GCA_043756365.1 Acidimicrobiales bacterium | reverse complement strand
CCATGCGCCCGCTGATCGACGACATTGCGATCGGCCCGAGCAACCGGGAATCGGTGGAGTCATGTCGGTTGTCGCCGAGCACGAACACATGCCCATCTGCCACCGTGATGGGGCCGTAGTAGGCCCCGTCCATGCCCGTGTGGTTGGCGTACGGCTCGGCGACAGCTGCGCCATTGACCACGAGTCTTCCGTCGTCGAGCCCAACCGAATCGCCGGCAACGGCAACGACCCTCTTGATGATCAAGGCATCGCTGTCGAGCACCCGCACCACCACGACCTCACCCCGCCGGGGATCACGCCAGTGGTAGGTGAGTTTGTCCACGACGATCACGTCGCCATCGTGGAGCATTGGCGACATGCTGTCCGAGTGAACGCTCAGCGGTTCGGCGATGCCCGCTCGCACGCCAAGCATGCAGACGACGACGACGGCAACCCACACCAGGCGCCGGACGAGCCGCCGCTGCGCCTCATGTTGACTGCTTCTGTCGGTCGACGCGTGGTCAGTGTCGACCGTCGGTGAGACGGTGGCGGTCACGACTTCAGAGGACGCCGCTGGCGCCGAGGGTCCACAACACAACCCCGACGACGGCGAGCGCATTGGCGCTGCGGGTGCGCGCCCGACGATCGATGACGCTGAGCAACACCACGACGAGGAGCAGTTCCGCGATCAAGGTGGAGATGTCCAGCGGACCGATTCCTTCGGGTGTGCGTGGTGAAATCGACTGACCGGCAACGAGGCGGCCCCCGTGAGCCGACATCTGCGGCGAGAATGGCAAGCCGGCGGTACGGCTCACGACGTAGAGGCACAGCACACCGACCGTGGCCCAGAGCGCGGCAACGGTCATCGCCGGTGACAAGCGGTCCCTCACCAGGACCACGGCGAAGGCGGCTTGGGCGAGCGCGAGCGCGATGAAGAAGATCCCCGCTGCGGGCCACGTTCGAAGGTGTGCGGGCACGGCCACGGCATGAGCGAGCGCAGCGAACGACGACAGCACGATTGCCAGATCCACGACGGGCGACCGGGCGACTTTTGCCGGCACGTCGGCACCTACGCGACCTCGCCGTCTCGACCACCCAATGGAGGCTTCCATCAGAACTCGTCTTCGTCGACGGTGTCCTTGCACGGAGCACTCAGCGGGTGTGCGGCGACCTGCACCGGGTTGACGACTTCGAACTGCGTCATCATGTCGTGATCTTCGTGCACGAGGTTGTGGCAGTGCATCATGTACTTCCCGCTGCCTTCGAACTTGGCGACCACGCGCACGGTCTCGTTCTCGCCCAAATAGACGACGTCTTTCGGGCCACGTTCGTAGGCAAATGGAGGATTGCCGTTGCGATCCAGGATCTTGAAATCGATCAAGTGGATGTGTGCCGGGTGAAACCATCCGCCAGAGAGGTTCTGCAGGTTCCAGATCTCGACATCACCCGAGTTGACCGATGCCTCGACGAACTCGAAGTTGCTGTCGACGACGTCTTCCCACGTGTGCCCGTTGATCGTCCACTGACCGTGCTCGCGACGGAAGTCGAAGTTGCGGGTTCGCACGGCCTGTGCCTCGGTGAGATCCATCACCGGGTTGACCGTGGTAAGTGTGGCCGGAACTGAGTTGTTGGACGGATCGAACGCGTCACCGACGACATCGAAGGCCATGATTTTGTCGGTGTTGGCGTAGTTGTCGTTGTTTTTCGGGCTTGAGTTGCGCATCACGATGCGCCGACCGACGGGGTACTTCGAGAAGTCGATCACCACCTCGTAGCGCTCGGCCATGCCGTGGCGGATGTTCCTGACCAACTGCGGTCTTGGCATCAACCCGCCGTCGGTGGCGACGACGGAGAACGAATCGCCGCTGTCGAGTGACCAGCGGAACGACCGTGACACACACGCGTTGAGCACACGGAATCGGTACTTGCGCCGCTTCACCTTCATCGCCGGCCAGGGACGACCGTTCACCAAGATCACATCGCCGAACATGCCGGAGTCATCCTCGAGCGAGAACAGCAGCGAACCATCACTGTTGAACATTGCGTCGCCGAGGACCAGCGGAACGTCGTACTCACCCTTCGGCAGCGGGAGCGCCTGCTCGGCATCATCGGTGAGTTGATACACCGCGGCCAGGCCGTGGTAGACGTTCTCGGCTGTGTGATGCAATCCATGGTCGTGATACCACAGGGTTCGCGCTGGTTGGGTGTTCGGGTACGAATAGTCCTTGTAGTAGTGGGGTTCCGTGACGTCGCTGGCGTAGCCATCGAACTGCGGAAGTGACGGCGATCCGTGCAGGTGCACCGATGTCCACTGTTGGTAACCGAGGGTTTCGTGCACGGGCGGCAGGTCGTTGTAGAACCGGACCTTCACCTCGCGGCCTTGGCGAACCTTGATCGTCGGCCCGGGAACGGCACCGTTGTAGGCATACAACGCAGTACGTAGACCGGGGATGATCTCGGCCTCGATCCGCGACATCTTGATCTTGTAGTAATCGGTGGTCGCGTCGGTTCGGATAGGAGTCGCGACCGGCGGAACGGTCAGCGGGATGCTGAACGGCACCGGGAGGCGGCTCTGGGCGATGCGCCCGCTCACCGCCGAGCGAGCACTGACGGCACGTTGCGCCGGGAGCGCTACCGCAGCACCCGCAAACACTCCGGCCTTGACCACGTCACGTCGTGTCAGCGAACTGAACCGATCACTGACTCGACGGCTCGTGGACCCTGTTCCGATCTCGCCTGAAGCCTCGCCTGAAGTCCGTCCGTGTCCCATTGGGCTGCCCGCCTTTGCTCGTGGGCCCCTCCGACCAGGAACCTACGTGGTGAATATTCGCCACGCAACGTCGACCATGTCAAGCATCTCCCTACTGTGTGTGATGCAGTTTCGAACAGGGCCACCACAATGCGCGGTCGATTTCACTACCCAGACTGCCCGTGCAACCGCTACCGGTCGAAATCCGGCCCCTACCTACCCGCACCCCACCCATTTACGTGTGGTTTGGCTCAAAAATGTGACATCGGTCACGTTGACGTCACCACTAAGTCGACGGCGACCGACCGTCGCAGGGCACGCACCCAACGAGCAACTTGTTGCAAATCCACGACAACGATGACGAACCGGTGTCGAGCAATGCCACAGCGCCACCGCACAATCGTTGCCGTCGCGGCATGGCCCATCGCCTCCTCCAGTTCCTGCTCGACGCTGCGATTGGTCGATGCCCCGACGCGGACGGAGGGGTGACGGTCCTGTCGGCACTGCCGAACGGTTCCGCCGCGGTGGTGGCGTTCACTGGCCATGCCGTGGTCGAGAACTGCCGCGGTACCGGCACGGGGCGCGCCCTGATAACCGAGGCGCTGGGCTCGTCAGCGCCAACGACTTCGTATTTGCCGCGGTGTCCCCCGGCAACGCGCGCAGCTTGAGAGCGTTCCTGGCTCAGGGATTCGTGCCCGTTGCCAGCGAGGTGATCATCACCGCGCTACGGATCAAATCCAGTATCCCGGCAGTTCGATGGCCGACGATTTAGACCAGCAACATCGGCCACTTCCGGATCGCGGCTGCAAGTGGGCGATACGGGGCTCGAACCCATGACCTCCACGGTGTGAACGTGGCGCTCTAGCCGACTGAGCTAATCGCCCCTATGGGGAACACGCACGCTAGCAGCGGGTCCCTTGATCCACCACTGTCGCGCCCGTTCAGCGACCCGAATCGCGGATCGATTCCGTGAGCGTGCTGCGGCCTGACAACTGGGCCAAGCAAACGTACTCCTGGTCGAACTCCCAATTCTCCTCGATCGGGTAGATCGTGAAGACCTCCAACTCGCTGTCATCGAACGCGGTCCCCACGTAGGCGTCGAAGTCAGGTGCGCAGGCTTCGAAGATCATCTCGTCGACCGCCTCGCTGCCGGGGTATGGATCAGATCCAGATCCGAGATCACCGACCGAGAAGACCTCGGCCTCGTGCGGCTCGTCACACGTGTGGGTGTCGAGGCGACTTACGCTGTCGACTCCCGTCTCCGGGAGATCGACGCAATCGCCCACCTCGAGCGCTCGAACGTCAGTCGTACCGGCGACCTCGCTGATCACGGCAACCCACACCGCAGCCGCCGCGGCAACCCCGAGCAAGCCGAGGATCCAGCCAGTGCGGGCCATCGCCAAACCCTGCTTGACTCCGGCGGACCGCTTGACCTCGCGCGCCCCGAGCAAGCCGAAGACCACCGCCAAGACCGGAACGGCCACGGTGATGAACAGCACAATCGACACGAGGCCAAGCACAAACGCAGCGATCGCCTTGCCGGAACGTGACGGCGTTGCACCGGAGACGAATGTTGGGCCGCCCCCGTAGGCGAACGGCGCTGCCTGGGGCGGCGGGGCCGCGGGGAAT
>JAYURF010000348.1:0-4357 GCA_043756365.1 Acidimicrobiales bacterium | reverse complement strand
GATCCGGTGTGCGGCGGTGCCGAGGATCTCGTGGACTTCGTCTGGTGCGCTGGTGATGGTGATGTCAAAGCTGGTGGCGAGGATGACGATCATTGATGCGAGCCACTCGAGGGATCCAGCCTGGACATCCATCCGGGTACGCCGGGCGTCGATGGTCTGGGGTGTCGCGTCGAACCGTCGGGCGATCGTGGCCACCTGTTCGAGTGACGCCTCGACCTCGACGGTGGCCCGGTGCACGGCGGCGACCTCGCGCATGCCTTCGGCAACGAAGGCGGCTGCGGTTTCGGTGGGGAGGGGCCTGGCTTCGAACCTGGCACCGGCGAGTGCAGGGTTGGCCATGCGGTCGATGCGGAAGGTGCGCCAATCGTTTCGACGCACGTCCCACGCAACCAGGTACCAACGCCTGCCTGCGGACACGATCTGGCTGGGTTGGACGAGGCGGCGCGAGGTTTCGCCGTCGCGGCGTTGGTAGTCGAAGCGGATCTCTTCCCGGTCGCGGCAACCCTGACTCAACAGGATCAGCGACGCGGCCGGGACCGTTTCAATGGTTGGCGACCATGACATCACCTCGACGCTGTGTTGGAGCGCATCGACACGACGTCGGAGGTGATCGGGCAGGATCTGGTCGAGTTTGGCCATCAACGCGATGGTGGTGTCCTCGATGCCGTCGAGCGAGGCGACGGCGGCGGTGCGCAACCCAATGGCGAGCGCGACTGCTTCGTCGTCGTCGAGGAGCAGCGGCGGGACATGTGCCCCGACGGCGAGGGTGTAGCCGCCGTCGAGGCCCGGTCCGGAATCGACCGGGTAGCCGAGCCCTCGAAGTCGGTCGATGTCTCGGCGCACCGTCCGTTCGCTGACACCGAGGCGTTGGGCGAGGTCGGGCCCCTTCCAGTGACGATGGGTCTGCAGCAACGCCAACAACGCCAAGGCACGCTGGGTCGGATCGCTCACCGGGCTCGCTCACTCATCGTTCGGGCTCGTTGCTCAGTCATAGTTGTTGACCATGCGGATGCTCAGGGCGAGCATCACCGCCATCGTGACCGCGACGACGGCAAAGCCCTTCGCCAGAGCGGCACCGTCGAAGCCTTCGAGGATCAACGAGCGGGCCGCTTCCATGACGTAGGTGACCGGGTTGAGCGTGGCGGCGACCTCCATTGGTCGGGTGAGCTGGTTGCGGGGGACGAAGTTCGGGGTGAGGAACAGCAGCGGGAAGAAGATCATGCTTGCACCCTGTGTTGCTGCCGCGCTGCGCGTTTTGAGGGCGATCAGCTGCATGAACCCGCTGAACACCATCGCCCACAATGCGACCATCACGATCAACAGGACGAAACCGGCGATGCCGGACTCGACACGGATCCCGAACAGCAGCGCCAAGAACACCATGACCGCAGCGACAACGATGGTCTTGACGAACTCCGCGTACAGGCGCCCGAGGATGAGCGCCATCCGTGAGATCGGTGTCGCCCGAAGCTTGTCGAAGTAGCCGCCCTCGATCTCTTCGACGAGATACAGCGCCGCCCCGCCGAACGATGCCGACAACAGCAGTGAGGCCGGGAGTTGGAACGCCCCGTAGTTCTGGCCTTCGAGGAACGGTGTGCCCTCAGACGGGAAGATGCGTGCGGCCTGGCCGACGTTGACGACGAGGAAGAACAACGGGATGAACATCGTCGGAAACAGCGAGTCGGGGGTCCGTAGCGATTCTCGGATGGCGCGCCCACCCAGGATCAGCGAATCGCGGAGCGCACCCGTGGTCGCGTTTCGTGGGGCCGGGAGCGGGCGGTGGCGAGGTTCGGTCATCACGGTCATGGTCAGATCTCCTTCACTTCGCCAGCGACCCGTTCGCGGGTGCGGCCTGTTGCGTCGAGGAACACGTCATCGAGGGTCGGGTCGGTCGCAAGGCCCTTGCGATCGCGGAGGTCCTGCTTCAGCGAGGCGGGCTTGCCCTCGCGGACGATCAGGCCGTCGTCGATGATCGCCAACCGGTTGCATAGCTGGTCGGCTTCCTCGAGGTACTGGGTGGTCAAGAACACGGTGGTGCCCAACTCGTTGATGCGGCGCACCTCTTCCCACACCGTGATCCGGCTGGCCGGGTCGAGACCCGTCGTCGGTTCGTCGAGGAACAACACTTCCGGCTCGTGCACCAACGCCGAGGCGAGGTCCAAGCGGCGCTTCATCCCACCCGAGTAGCCCTTCACCCGCCGGTCAGCCGCGTCGACCAGGTCGACGAGCTCGAGCAGTTCCTGAGCACGCGCTGCCCCATCCGTCGCCGACATGCCGAACAGGCGCGCCTGCAACACCAAGATCTCCCGCCCGGTCTGACGCGGATCGAGCCCCGCCTCCTGCAGGGCGACACCGATCTTGCGGCGGGCACCATGAGGATCGGCTGCCACATCGACTCCACCGACGTACGCCTGGCCGGCACCCAAGGTCATCAACGTGGTCAACATTCGCACCGTGGTCGACTTCCCGGCACCGTTCGGGCCGAGAAAGCCGAACACCTCACCGCTGGCAACATCGAGATCGACCCCGCGTACCGCCTCCACATCGACGTCGCCACTGCGGAAGGTTTTCTTCAACCCGACCGCCGTGATCGCGCTCACCACCGATCCGCCATCATCGAGTTCGCTCTGTGCCTGTTCATACGCATCTCTCCCTTCCTGTCATGCCGTGCCGTGCCGTGGTACGAGCAGGCCAGGCGGTTGCGGTCACTCGATGATCACACACGATGCGGACAGATCCTGTCCTGATCCCCCCGGAAATCCTGAACCTGCCTCAGCGCGGTCAGCTGAAGCGACCGCGTGTCGAAAAAGGCACCGCCACGGTGGGTTTCTCGACACGCCGCTGCTCCGGGCCGCCGAGCCGGGCCGTGCTTCGATTGTCGTGCCGCGGCGAACCGGTCCTATCGTGACCGGGTGTTCGCCGTGATCCCTGTGAGAGATGGCCGGCTGCCACTCGGCGGCGCCGAAACCGCTGACGAGTGCGGCGGGCGGGCCGTGCTGATCGGCTCCGGTGCCAGGGACAGTGCCGCTTCGGTGGCCGGCGATCTGCGCTGCATCGAGACCGGCGAGTTCCGCCCGGCGGCATGGGCTCGCGCGCTGGCCGCACTGCTCGCCGATGAAGCGATCATCGTGCTGCCGTCATCGGCCGATGGCCGCGACCTCGCGCCGCGCCTTGCCGCCGAGCTAGAACGGCCGCTGTTCACGAACGCGATCCACGTCAGCGATACGCACGTGGTGATGACCCGCAATGGCGGCCTCACGATGCACACCGTGACCACGCCCGCTCAGGCCATCATCACCTTGCAAGTTGGCTCACGCGGAGTCGACCCGCCGGATTTCGCCCGCACCGCGGCGACGGTTCTCCACGATCTGACGATTGACATCGACCCCATGATCCGTGACGCCGACGTGGTCGAGGCTCTCGAACCCGACCCGGCGTCGATCGACCTTGCCGAGGCCGAGCGGATCGTCGGCGGCGGGGCAGGACTCGTTGGCCAGGAGCGCTTCGACGACCTCGCCAGACTTGCCGAACTGCTGGGGGCGAGTGTCGGCGCCACCCGGGTGATCACCGACCGCGGGTGGATCGAGCATCAACGCCAGATCGGCACCACCGGGGTCGTCGTCGATCCACGGCTGTACATCGCGTTCGGTATCAGCGGGGCGGTGCAGCACACCAGCGGGCTCGGCAATCCGGATCACATCGTCAGCATCAACACCGATGCATCGTGCCCGATGATGCTGCGCGCCGACCTCGCCGTCGTGGCTGACGCCAATACCGTGCTGACCGAACTGCTCACACTCCTCGCCCCCGCCGCAACAGGCGAGTCGTCGGCACCGGAGCCCAGCAGTGTCTGACGCCTCGCTCCCTGTTTCGGCCGACCCACGCCCCGGATTCGATGTCGATGTCGTGGTGGTCGGTGCCGGCCCTGCCGGGTCGTGCGCGGCGATCACCCTGGCCAGACGCGGCCTGCGGGTACTACTGCTGGAACGCGGCCCATTCCCTGGCAGCAAGAACATGTATGGCGGTGTCGTCTACCCGCGCATCCTCGATCAGCTGATCCCGCAGTGGTGGGAGGAAATGCCGGTCCAGCGTTGGATCACCCGCCGCACGACGATGGTGCTCACCGACACCCAGGCGCTCAGCGTCGATTTCCGCACCGAGGCCTGGGGCATGGCCCCCTACAACGGAGCCACGGCCTTTCGGCCCGATTTCGACCACTGGCTGGCGGGCCACGCCGGGGCCGCAGGGGCCCGCCTGCTGTGCAGCACTACCGCCACCGGGCTGCTGCGCGACGCGGCAGGCACCGTGATCGGCGTCACCACCGACCGGCCGAACGGCGATGTGCGCGCCAGGGTGG
>JAYURF010000347.1:0-1612 GCA_043756365.1 Acidimicrobiales bacterium | reverse complement strand
ACATCGGTGCCGTCCCGGCGATGCGCGAGGCGGGTTACGAGGTGGCCGTCACCGCTCTTGACGCGCCGATGCTGAAAGACGTCGGCTACGACGTGTTTCTCGACGACGCCGAGATCATCGAGGTCGGCAAGCTCCGATTGCAGGCCATCCACAACCCCGGCCATACGCCCGGATCGATCTCGTTCCTCATCGAGGGTTCGCCGGTGCTGTTCAGCGGTGACACGCTCTTCCCCGGCGGCCCTGGCAACACGAGCAACACCGGCAACACCGGCGACGACTTCGCCACCATCATCGACTCCCTCGACAACCGCCTGTTCACGCTGCCGGCCAACACGGTCGTGATGCCCGGTCACGGGGTGGACACCACGATCGGCAACGAGCGCCCGCATCTGGCCGAGTGGGTGGAGCGTGGCTGGTAGCCGCGCAGCGGCGATGACGTTTGCCGAGTTCATCGAATCACGATCGCCCGGCTTCGACGTGCTGCGGTTGCTGCTTGCGTTTGCCGTACTGGTCAGTCACACATGGCCGCTCGGCGGGTTCGGCGGCGAGCCGTCATCGCCGCTCGCCCCCGGCTACCTCACCCTCGGCGGGTTCGCTGTCGCCGGGTTCTTCGCACTCAGCGGGCTGCTCGTCGGCCGGTCGGCACTGCAACGATCCTCCGGCCGCTACGCGCGAGCCAGGCTCGTCCGAGTCGTGCCCGGCTACTGGGTGGCGTTGGTGCTGAGCGGATTCGGGTTCGCCGCACTCGGGTTCGTTCACGGGCGCGGCTCGCTGGCCGGGTTCTTCACCCTCGACGCCGGTGGGCCGTTCGCCTTTGTCGGCCGTGCTGCGCTGTTCCCGATTGAGTTCTTCCACGCGGTGGCCGACGTGTTCCAGACCAACACCCCGTACGGTCGGGTGACGGGGACCAGCTTCGTCAACGGATCGCTGTGGACGCTCGCCTACGAGATGCGCTGCTACCTACTCGTCGGCCTGCTGGCGGTGGTCGCCAAGCGCTACGGCGGCCGCACGACGATCACCGTTGCGTGGCTCTTCACCGGCGTTGTCGGCACCGCGTACTGGGCCGCGCCCGACGACGTGAACTTCGTGATCGGCACAGTGGCCGACCGGACGATGGTGTTGTTCGCATTCATCTTCCTCGGCGGCTCGCTGGTCGGCGTGTGGGCCGACCGGATCAGGTTGTTCGGGCCCGTGCCGGTCGCCGCGCTCGTGATCGCGTTGATCGTCGGGCGCACCTCGCTCACCGCGTCCGAACACCTCGGCGGCGCGTCGCTCGCGCTCGTGCTGCCGCCGATTGCCGCACTGCTCGCGCCGATCGGGACGCGACTGCGTGGCATCGACCTCAGCTATGGCCTGTACCTGTATGCCTGGCCGGTGCAACAGGTGATGGCGATGTACGACGTAGCGCCCGGTCCGTGGCAGTTCATCGCGATCGCGACCGTCGCCACACTGCTGCTGGCGGCCGCAAGCTGGTTCCTGGTCGAGCGCCCGGCGATGCGCCGCTTCGGCACCGGGTCACGTCACCGCGCCACGGCGCCCGCGAGCGTCACCGCCGGGGCTGTTCTGACCGGACCACGCCCGTGAACCATCAAGTGGGCTTCGGGCCAGCGGA
>JAYURF010000346.1:0-4369 GCA_043756365.1 Acidimicrobiales bacterium | reverse complement strand
CGACGGTGATCAGAGGCGACGCCAGGGGCGTTCGTCGATCTCAATCTCGATCGTTGCTCGACCGTCGCCATCAGGGTCGCTATCTGGGTCGCCTTCCGACCGATCGAGTGAGGCGGCGGTGTCATCAACCACGGTCGTGCGGCGAGACGTGCGCCAGGCCCCGGCGATTCCGGCGATGCCAGCGGGGAACCTGACGGCCACGAGGACCAGACCAAGGGCGGTCAGCAAGAACTGATTGATCGACGAGCCACCTCCCAGGATCGCAACGACGAATATTCCAGATGGTGCCAGCACGCCCCCGATCACCGCGCCGGTGATCGAGCCGATCCCACCGAGATAGCCCAGCGCAACGAGCTCCAAACCGTCTTGCGCTTCCAGGCCGCCGCCGTTGAACGTGGTCGCCTTGTACGCGAACATCACCCCGGCGATGCCGGCGATGAACGACGCGATCGCTGCGCCGAGCACCTTGGTACGCGCCACGTTGATGCCAGCGGCCGCAGCCGAACGCTCGTTGGCACGGACGGCGAGGAAGCGCCGACCCAACGGCCCGCGGCGTACGCCGACCACAAGGCCAGCACTCGCCACGGCGAGAACCAGGACCACGTACCCGAATCGCTGCTGCGGGAACTCACCGTTGCCGGTAATTCCGAGGTCGATGCCGAACAGTCGAGGTCTGCGAATCTCGGCCATCCCGCCGCGACCAACGAAGGTCGGGCTGCGAAAGAGCACGTCGTCGAACACGACCGCCACCGAGAAGGTGACGATTGCGAACTGGACGCCGCGCACGCGCAAGGCCGGAACGCTGACGATCGTGCCGACCACCGTAGTGAGGACGACAGCTGCCAGAGCGCCGAGCGGGAATGGGACTGCATCGTCGAATCGCGACAGCATGAAGGCGCTGAAGCCGGCAAACGACAGCTGCGCCAGTGAGACCTGACCAACAAATCCTGTGAGCACGACCACCGACAACAGCAGCGTGGCGATGAAGGTCGTCTGCAACATGGCGAAGCGGACCGTGGCGTCCGATGAACTGAGCGCCATGACTGCGGCACCGATGGTGACGAACCAGACGATCCACCGTGGCCGGCCGAGCTCGACCACGACCTGGGCACGTTCGGCCAACGCAGACCGGGTCGGCAGTGACGTGCCAGTCAGGAAAAGCGCACCGATGATCGCGACGAACGGCACCAGGGAGCTGATCCCGCCGAGAAAGAACGTGGGGACCTGGCGCTGCGCAACGATGTGAACGGCGAGCGACTCGAAACAGCCGATCCCGACGGCTGTCACGACTGCGACTGGAACGTTGCGCAGTTGGGCGGCGAGCGCAGCACCGAGTGCTGGGATGACAAACAGGCTGAAACTGAACGGGCTGACGCCTCCCAGCGATGATCCGACGATGCCGACGATCGACGCCAGCGCCGACGCGACCATCCAGTTGTACAAGCCGATTCGTGCCGGTTCGAGCCCCAGCAGGATCGCGCCTTTCTCGTTGAGAAATGCACCGCGCGTGGCGAGCCCGAAGCGAGTTCGGCGATACGTCACCTGCACCGCGAATGCCAACACACAGGCCGTCAGGAGCAGCCACACCCGGTCGATCGGGTACGCGCGACCAAGCAGATTGACGACGTCGTCGGGCAAGACGCCAGCGACGCGCAGCGTAGTGTTCCCAAAGTTCTTGACCGCTAACGCCTGCAGCGTCAGCGCGAGCCCGACGGTCGCAACCAGCCTCGTCACGGGCGGCGCCGTTCGGAGTGGGCGGATCACGAGCGCGTAGATCGCAGCCGCAAGAACCAGCCCGGCCACAACGGCTGTTGCCGCTGCTGGAATGGTGCCAAGCGGGCCGCCGAGTCCGACGCGGTGTGGCGCGACGACGACGGGTAGCACGAGATCTCCCGTGGCGCGCAACTCGACGAACGTCATCGCTGGGAACATCGCCATGGACCCGATCGCGAAGTTGACGATGCCGCTACCGCGGTAGGTGACGATCAGGCTCAGTGAGAACGCCGCATACATCGCGCCAGTTCCGATACCGAGCAATGCGTAGAACAGCCAGGCAGTCATTGTTCAGTGCAACGCCGTCGCCAAAGGTCGCCCGGGCGACACCGGCTTAGCCGAGTGCTGCGTCGCCGAGGTAGCTCGCCTCGAGCAGGGCGCGGTTGGCTGACAGCTCGGCGGCCGTTCCCTGCATCCGCACCTCGCCGTGGTTGAGGACGTAGCCCCGGTCGGCTACCTCGAGCGCCATGTGGACGTGCTGCTCGACGAGGAGAACTCCGCACCCGGTGTCGTTGGCGATGTTGCGGACGATGGGCAGGAGGCGCTCGACGATGATCGGCGCGAGACCCAAGCTCATCTCGTCGACGAGGAGGCACTTCGGTTCCGAGACCAGCGCGCGAGCCATCGCCAGCATCTGCTGCTCGCCGCCCGACAGCAGCCCTGCGAGCCGGTTGCCGAGCGGTTTGAGCGCGGGCAGCAGATCCATCGCCCGGTCGTGCGACGCCCGGCGCGAGGATCGGTCGCCCGTCAGACCGAGCCGGATGTTTTCGTCGACGGTCAGGTCGAAGAACAGCGACCGGTCCTCGGCGACATGGGCAAGGCCACGGCGCGGAATCATGTGCGGGCGCGTGCCGTCGACGGCTTCGCCGAGCACCATGACGGACCCTGCGAGTGGAGCCAGGAGCCCCGAGATGGTCAGCAGTGTCGTCGTCTTGCCGGCCCCGTTCGGCCCGAGCAGCGCGACCACTTCGCCGGCGTCGACATGAAGATTGAGATTGCGGACGACCGCAATCCCGTTGTGGCCGGCGTGCAGGCCGGTGAGCTCGACCATGCGTTCGCTCACGTCGTTTCCTCCTGGGTCGCATCGTGGACCATCGCGGCAGCGACCTCGTCGATGGTCAGGCCCCCGAAGTTGGCGCCGTCTGCTGCCTGCGCCTCACCGGCGGTCTGACCGAGGTAGGCGGAGATCACCTGCGGATTGGCCCGCACCTCGGCGGCCGTGCCGTGGGCGATGATCTGGCCGAAGTCGAGCACGTAGATGTAGTCGCACACGTTGAGCACAAGCCCCATGTCGTGGTCGATGAGGAACAGGCTCATGTCGTGATCGAGGAACGCCCGGAGCTGGGCACCGAGCTGTTGGCTCTCGGCGGTGTCGAGGCCCGCCGCCGGCTCGTCGAGGAGCACGAGCTTCGGCTTGGCTGCCAACGCGCGGGCGACGCTGATCAGCTTGCGCTGCCCGTGGCTGAGATCACTGGGCAGCGCGTCGGCCATCGCGTCGAGGTGCATGATCTCGAGAACCCAGTCGACCTGCTCTCGGTATCGCCGTTCGTTGCGCCCGGGCAGCACGATGTCGGTCAGGAACGAATGCCACTTCGGCCGTTCGGCTGCGACCAGGAGGTTGTCGCGAATGGTGAGATCCTCGAACAGCTCCAACGATTGGAAGGTCCGCGTCAGGCCGGCAATCGCACGGGCATCCGGGCTCATGCCAGCGAGGTCCTGACCATCAAAGGTGACGGTGCCCTCGGTGATCGACGTGAAACCGGTGATCGCGTCGATGAACGTGGTCTTCCCGGCGCCGTTCGGGCCGATCAAACCGACGAGCTGACCGGTGTGGCAGTCCAGGTCGATCGAGTCATTGGCGCGCAACCCGCTGTAGCGGACCGTCAGCGAGCGCGCTTCCAGCAGTGCCATCTCACACCACCTCCGCTGTCGCCAGTTCGCCGAGTGGCTCGTGGCCGGGCTCGGGCCCGCGTCCAAGGATCTGTCGGATCAACGACCGGGCGAACAGCGCGATCAGCATGCCAAGGATCGGCATCCACACCTTCGAGTAACTGTCTTCGACCCGCAGCGGCCACAGCAGGTACCCCCCGATCAACCCGATCAACGATGCGGGACCAAATGTCTTGAACCAGCCGATCCACTGTGCCCCGGCCTCCGGGAAGGTGGGGGCGAGCGGCCCGAGCGTGCGCGCGAACACGACGGTGAACACGAACACCAGCACGGTCGTGAGCAGAATCCACAGGTACACATCGTCGACGAATTGAGCTCGTTTCAGCCACACCGCAGTGCCGACGATCGCGACAGCCAGCACACCGCGCGCCATGATCGCCCTCGGTCCCCTGGTGGCCGAACGGATCGTCCGAGCACCGGGAATCGCGCCCACGATCCAGTTGCCCATGTGTCGCATGGGCCCGGCGAAGAACAACGCCACTCCCTCGGGGTGGACGATTGCGGTCACAATGATCGCCAACCCACCCAGCATGCTGATGTATCGGTCGATGTTGGTGCCGGCCAGCATGAAGTTGGAAAACGTCGGGGCGAGCGCACCTGCGCTGAGCACCATCCCCGCCAGCAGCGCCCCGTTGATCGAAGTGAT
>JAYURF010000345.1:0-12922 GCA_043756365.1 Acidimicrobiales bacterium | reverse complement strand
GATCGCCGCCGTCAACGTCGTCTTCCCATGGTCAATATGACCCATCGTACCAATATTCACATGCGGCTTCGTCCGCTCAAACTTCGCCTTGCTCATGGTGGATCTCCGTTGCTCGGGGTGGTGGGTTGTCAAAGAACGCAGGGAGTGTAGCGGCAGCGACGGCCACGCGCACACCCCGCAGGCGCGGCACCTGCGCGTACGGCAGCCGCGATCCTCTGCCAGAATCGGCCGACCCCGACAGGCGCCGGTGCGACGCGCAGGAGAGACGAAACCCATGAAAGTTGTCATCTTGGCCGGCGGTGTCGGCAGCAGGCTCAGCGAGGAGACCGATGTGCGGCCCAAGCCGATGGTCGAGATCGGGCACCGGCCGATCCTGTGGCACATCATGAAGCACTACTCGCACTTCGGCTTCAACGAGTTCGTGCTGGCCCTCGGCTACAAGGGCGATTACATCAAGCGGTACTTCACCGAGGCGCTCGCCGACGCCAACGATCTCACCGTCGACTTCACCACCGGCCTCGTCGAACGCCATCCGGCCCACGTCGATCCGTGGCGGGTGACCATGGTCGACACCGGACAGCACTCCGAAACCGGTGGACGACTGCTCAAGGTTCGCGACCATCTTGGCGATGAACCCTTCATGCTCACGTACGGCGACGGTGTCGCGAACGTCGATCTGCGCGCACTTGCCGACTTCCACGCGTCTCATGGCCGCCTGGCCACCGTCACTGCTGTGCACCCCAACGCCCGCTTCGGTCAACTCGCCCTCGACGGCGACCGCGTGACGCGCTTCGACGAAAAGCCGCAGATGTCGGAGGGCTGGATCAACGGTGGTTATTTCGTGCTCGACCCGGGCATCTTCGACTACATCCCCGGCGATTGCGACTGGGCCAAGGAGCCGCTCGAGGCAATTGCGCGCGCCGGCCAACTGGCTGCCAACCGCCACGAGGGGTTCTGGCAGTGCATGGACACCCTGCGCGACAAGATCTATCTGAACAGCCTGTGGGATCAGGGCGAAGCAACATGGAAGGTGTGGGAATGAAGGTTCTGTTGACCGGTGCCGATGGATACATCGGGGTGCGGATGGGCGATTACCTGTTGCAGCGAGGGCATCAGGTGGTCGGGCTCGACTCCGGGTTCCACCGTGTGGGGTGGTTGTACAACTCAACCGACCGTCGGCCCGAGACGATGACCAAGGACACCCGCGACGTGACCATCGATGATCTGCGCGGTTTCGATGCGCTCGTTCACCTGGCGGAGGTGTCCAACGATCCGGTGGGCGAACTGAACAGCGACGTGACGTTCAAGATCAACCACGAGGGCAGCTTGCGGCTGGCCACGCTCGCCAAGCAAGCCGGCATCGAGCGGTTCGTGCACATGTCGAGTTGCAGCGTGTACGGCGCCACCGGCGAACAGCCGAGCCGTGAGGGCGACCCGACCGAGCCACTGACGTCGTATGCGAAGTGCAAGGTCCTTGTCGAAAGCGACGTTGCCCCGCTCGCCGACGACTCGTTCTCGCCCACGTTCATGCGCAACGCAACGGCCTATGGGGCGTCGCCGCGGCAGCGATTCGACCTTGTCGTCAACGACTTGTCGGCCAGCGCGTTCCTGTACAACGAGATCCGCATGGCCAGCGATGGCACGCCATGGCGCCCGTTCGTGCACGTGCTCGACATCTCCCATGCTGCGGCATGCATTCTCGAAGCGCCGCGCGAGGTGATCCACAACGAGATCTTCAACGTCGGCTCCGACGACCAGAATCATCAGGTTCGCCAGATCGCCGAGATCATCGGCGCCCTCGTTCCCGGGTGCTCGCTCAGCTTCGGAGATTCGTCGGCCGACAAGCGCAACTACCGGGCCGACTTCACCAAGATCCACGAGCAGCTCCCCGGTTTTCGGTGCGCGTGGAGCGTCGAGCGTGGCGTCAAGGATCTGCTCGACATCTTCCGCACCATCGGCCTCGACGAGGAGCTGTACCGGTTCCGTGGACACACCCGGATCAAGCAGATCAAGTACCTCATCGGCACCAACCAGGTCGACGACGATCTCGTCTGGAACATCTGACGTGCACTTCACCGAGACGCCGTTGGCGGGGGCGTGGATCGTCGACCTCGATCGCAAGTACGACGACCGTGGCTTCTTCGCCAGGGCGTTCTGCCAGCGCGAGTTCGACGATCACGGCATCGCCTCGGATGTGCGTCAGGCCAACATCTCCCTCAGCAGCCGGGCGGGAACGCTGCGCGGGATGCACTTCCAGTACCCGCCCGCCGCTGAGAACAAGTTCATTCGCTGTATCTCCGGTGCGTTGCTCGACGTGATCGTCGACCTGCGCCCCGAATCGCCCACGTTCCTGGAGCACACGTCGGTCGAGCTGTCGGCACACAACCGGCGAGCGTTCGTGGTGCCGCCGCGTTTCGCGCACGGCTTCATCACGTTGGCCGATGACACCGAGGTGCTGTACCTCGTCAGCGCGTTCTACACGCCTGCCGAAGAGGGCGGCTTGCGCTACGACGACCCGGCGCTCGGGATCGAGTGGCCGTGCGAGTTGTCCGTGATCACTGACAAAGACGCTGCGTGGCCCGATCTCGGCACCCAGCGCGAACAGATCGAACACAAGATGCACATCGAAGGAGCACCGCAATGATCATCGTCGACAACGCACTCGCAGCACGCGAACGCTCCGGGCAGCCCATCCGGGTCGGCATCTTCGGTGCCGGGTTCATGGCCAAGGGTTTCGTCAACCAGGTGGCCCATTCGGTGCCCGGAATGAGCGTCGTGGCCATCTGCAATCGCAGCACCGACAAGGCTGTTGCCGCGTACGACTACGCCGAGGTCAAGGGTGCGGTCACCGTCGCCTCGTTGGGTGAGCTCGAGTCCGCGATCGCCGCTGGCACGGCGGCGGTCACCGACGACCCGACGCTGCTCACCCGGTCGGAACAGATCGACTGCCTCGTTGACATGACCGGTGCGGTCGACTACGGCGCGGCGATCGCGATCGACGCGTTCGCCCACGGCAAGCACCTCGTGTTGATGAACGCCGAGGTCGACGCGACGATCGGTCCGCTGCTGCGCCGCAAGGCCGACGCAGCCGGTGTGATCGTCACCGCGTGCGACGGCGACCAGCCCGGTGTGCAACTCAACCTGTGGCGATTCGTGAAGGGTCTCGGTCTCACCCCGCGACTACTCGGCAACATCAAGGGTCTCCAAGATCCGTACCGCACCCCGACGACGCAGGCCGGGTTCGCCGAGAAGTGGGGTCAGAACCCGATGATGGTGACCAGCTTCGCTGACGGCTCCAAGGTCAACTTCGAACAAGCGATCGTTGCAAATGCAACGGGATTCAAGGTTGCCAAGCGAGGCATGTACCAGTATGACCACCTCGGCCATGTCGATGAATTGACCACCCGCTACGACCTCGACGAACTACGCGAGTTGGGTGGCATCGTCGAGTACGTGGTGGGGTCGAAGCCGGGCCCGGGCGTGTTCTGCCTCGCCGAGCATCCCGACCCGAAGCAGCAGCACTACCTGAACCTGTACAAGCTTGGCGAAGGCCCCCTGTACAGCTTCTACCAGCCGTATCACCTGTGCCATTTCGAGGTGCACAACACCATCGCCAGGGCCGTGCTGTTCGGTGACGCGTGCGGTGTTCCCGAGGGCTGGTCATCGGTCGAGGTGGTGGCGGTGGCCAAGCGCGACCTGCAAGCCGGCGAGGTGTTCGACGGGTTCGGCGAGTACATGACCTACGGCGAAGCCGACAACAGCGATGTCGTCCAGCGTGACGGCCTTCTGCCCCAAGGCCTTGTCGAGGGGTGCCGCTTGAAACGCGGCCTCGCCAAGGATTCGGTCGTTACATGGGCCGACGTCGAAGCGCCGACCAGCCTGGCCCACGACCTCTACAGCGAGCAGCAAGCCGCAGCCGCCGCAGCCAGCTAGTCGTACAGCTAGTCATCGGGCAGAACTGATGGCAGTTCACCACGTGCGGTTGCTAGGGTCGTCCCTACTGCGCCTGTAGCTCAATGGATAGAGCATCTGCCTTCGGAGCAGAGGGTTGGGGGTTCAAGTCCCTCCGGGCGCGCTGGAGAATGGCGATCGAGGGAGACCTGCTCAGCTGGCTACGAGCACGATCTTGCCGACGTGCTGCTTCGTTTCGAACAGCCGCTGGGCTGCGACGATCTCGTCCATCGGAAACGTCGCGGCGACGAGCGGTCTGATCTCCGCCCGCTCGATGCGACCAACCAAGGCAGCGAAGATGTCGGGTTCCACGATGGTTCCGCCGAGCAGCTGCAGGTCCTTGAGATACAGCTTACGGAGATCAAGCGACACAATGGGGCCGCCGATCGCGCCAGACACGGCGTAACGCCCGCCGGGTCGCAGCGCGTCGAGCAGGCGCGGCCACGCGGGGCCCCCGACGACATCGATGACAGCATCGAACGAGCCGCGACCGGCTACCTCGCAGGGGTCGTCGTCGCGCCCGATCACGTGAGCGGCGCCGCAGAGGCGAACGCCATCAGCCTTGGAAGCTGCTGCGACTGCGACGACGTTGGCACCGCGGGCGGCCGCCAACTGGACGACGGCCGAACCCACTCCGCCCGACGCGCCGGTGACGAGCACCGCCGCCCCGGACGTGACGCCGGCAAGGGTGAGTAGATTCTCCGCAGTGCCGTATGCGCAGGGGAACGTCGCAAGTTCCGCGTCGCTCATGTCGCTCGTGATCTTCCATGCATGCACCGATGGCACCATCACATAGTCGGCGAAGGCACCGTCGAGTTCCGATCCGAGGTAGCGCACCGTATGAGGTTGCCATTGGAGCGGCTCGCGTATGGCCGGTTCCACCACAACCCGTTGGCCGATCCGGGCCGGGTCAACCTCCGGGCCGACGGCGACGATGCGACCACACGCGTCGATCCCTTGCACTCGGGGAAACCGAATCGGCTCACCCGTCCATCCGGTGTCGTCGTCACCTTCGGAGTACCAGCCCAACCTCGTGTTGATGTCGGTCGCGTTCACCGCCGCAGCGCCAACGCTGATGAGCACGTCACGGCGTCCCGGCCGAGGTACCGGCAGATCGTTGCGGAACTCGAGCCGCTCGTAACCTCCGTGGCCCGTCGTCAGCACACCGTTCATCGTCGTTGGCACTCGGTCGTTCATCGTGTCTGCCTCACTCGCGTCAACTTCGTTGGTCGACGACGTCCCACCTTCTCACGAAGCTTGGCTCTCCTCGTCATGTGTATGGTGTGCGCATGGCAAGAGTGAACATCACCGTTCCTGACGAGGTGATCACCCAGGCCAAACTTTTGGGTCTCAACGTGTCGCGCGTGGCAACGACAGCACTCATCGAAGAGCTCGATCGACGAACCAAGATCGACGCGCTCGATGCGTACCTCGACGAGCTCGAGCAGAGCCTCGGTCCGATTCCGGACCATGAGCAAGCGGCAGCCGCGGCGTGGGCCGCGCGACTCTCGCCAAAGTCTGCGAACCAGCCCGCCGCGAAACATCCACGGCGCAGCGCGTGACCTTGATCTTGGACAGCGGCGGGATCAGCGCGCTCGCCGGGCACCGCGCTCGGCTGGCCGAGCTGCGCAAACGGGACCAGTGGCCACCGCAGGTCCCAACCGCAGTCCTGACGGAAGCTCTCACGGGCGACCATCGCCGCGACTTCCACGCGAATCGGTTCGTGCATCTGTGCCAGGTTCGCGACGTCACGGAGCCCATTGCCCGACTCGCCGCTTCGCTTCGGACCAACGCCCGAAGCCCGCGGACCATGTCCGCCGTCGACGCCATCGTCGTCGCGCTCGCAACGGGCTACCCCGAACCCGCGATTCTGACGAGTGATCCCACCGACATCGGCCGACTTGTCGGCGCCCAGGAGTTGTCGATCGCCGTCATTCCCGTGTGAGTAGGCCGGGGGAACGTCGACGGCGGCGGCGAGTTTCACCTGTTCCGCCGCGCCAAACTCATGCTCTACCGGATCGCCTCGTCGCCAACTGACATTGGCGTATGGGCTTTTGCTGCAGCGGGTAAGCAACGCGGTGCGCTTGTCGTCTGACCGTTCTGCCCACCCTGGCGGAGAGCGCCGCGGCACGGAGCCGTCATGACGGAACATCCACCAACTCGAGCGGGCGTCGGCGAACCGCCGTCAGCCCCTGCCGCCACATTCAGCGCCACGAACACCGCAGCCGCGACGGCCGCGGCTGATGATGACCGGCGAGTTCCGGTCACGCCGTTGCTCATGGCGATCGCGATGGTCGCGATGACCGTCGCGCTCGCCAGGGTCGCCGGTGGGTTGGTCGACATCGTCGGACTGGTGATCCTGGCGGCGATGTTGGCCTGGCTGACGGGGCCGTTCCAGCAGCGGATCGCCAATCGGGTCGGTGGCGCGGCGTCGATGATCGTGTTGGTGCTCCTTGCGCTCGGGATCGGCCTCGGTGTCGGCGGCCTGCTGGCCAAGGACTTGAGCGACGGCACCACTGCGTTGTCGGAGCGGATCAGTGACTCCCTCTCCGGTGGATCGGGTGGAAGTGTGGCCGACCGGATCGGCCGGTCGTTGCGGCTCGGCGACGGGGTGGCCGAGTGGCTGTCGTCGTTGCCCAACACAGCGGTGTTCGGCGGCGACGGAACCCCTGCGGTCGGTAAGCGGGTGGTCGACATCGTGGTCGTGGTCGTGCTGATGCTGTTCTTCCGCGGCAGCAGCACCTCGATCGTGTCAGGGCTGATCCGGCTGTGGCCGAAGCCGCAGCGCGAGCGGATCTGGCTGTTGCTCGGCGACGTCGACAGCCGCTCCGGGAGCTACCTGCGCCACGTGGCATCGGTCGGTTTCGCGTGCGGGGTGGTGCTGAGCGCGCTGGCGCTGGTAAGCGGTCTGCCGATGCCGGTGGCGATCGGATTGTGGGCCGGATTCTGGATGCTGGTCCCAGCGGTCGGCTGGTTCGTTGGCCTTGCCCCGTACGTGCTATTTGCGCTGTCGCTCGACACCGTGCCGGCAGCGATCGCGATCGTGCTCGCCTCGGCACTCACCGTTGTCGGGGTTCACTACCGTCGCTCGCGGAGTCAGCGGCTGCACCTGCGGCCGGGGATCGGGATCGTGGTGCCGAGCCTGGCGGTCGGCGTGGCGATCAGTGGCACGGCTGCGGCGATCGTGTGTTTCATGTTGGCCGTCCTGGCGCTCGGCATCGCCACCTCCGAGTACCGCTCGGTCCGGCTGCCGATGCCGGTGCTCGATGAGGCCAAGGTGTACCGCTTCGGCCCGGTCGTCATCCCTCACGGGATCACCGGCATCGTGCTGTGTGGTGTGGTGGTCGTCTTCGCCGTGATGTCGTGGTCGATGATCGGGCGGGCCAGCGCGGCGATCGTGTGGATCACGATCGCGATGCTCTGGGCCATCGCCATCAACCGTCCAGTCACGTTTCTCGCCAACCGGATGCACATGGGACGACCGGTCGCGCTTGGCTTCACGTTGGTCATGTTCGGTGCTGTGATCGGGGCGATCGTGGCGACGGTGGTCAACGAGGGGCCGCGGTCGTTGGCGCTTGCCGTCGAGCGCTTGCCGCGCGTTGTCGAAGATTTCGAGACGGCGCCGCTCGTCGGCGACTGGTTGCAGCAACGCGACGCTGCCGCAGTGGTATCCGAACAGCTGCAGGAGCTGCCCGGCCGGGTGTCGTCGTCGCGCGGTGCGGTGGGTTGGTTCCCATCGATCGGGTCGCAACTCGTCGATGTGATCTGGGTGCTGTTGCTCACGATCGCATTCGTGCTCGATGGCGGCCGACTTGTGTCGGCGGCAAGCCGCCGGGTGCCCGTGCGCAAGCGTCGCCAGTTCGACCGGCTGGTCACCGTTACCCATCGCGGTCTGTCCGGCTACGCCGCCGGCGCGGTGGTGGTGTCGGCGATTTGCGGTTCGGTGGTACTCGGCCTGGCACTCGTTCTCGGGATCGTCCTGGCACCCGCGCTCGCGCTGTGGGCGTTCATGTGGGACTTCGTCCCGCAGGTGGGCGGGTTCATCGGCGGTGTGCCGCTGGTGCTGTTCGCGCTGATGGAGGGGCCGACGGTGTTCTTCATCGCCGCGGGCGTCTACCTCGTGTACCAGCTGACCGAGAACAACGTGATCTATCCGGCGATCATTGGGGTCAGCGTCGACATTCCGGCGTGGGCGACGATGCTGGCGGCGCTTGTCGGCGCCGCGGCCGGCGGGCTGCTCGGTGCCGTCGTGCTGACACCGTTGGTCGGGGTGATCCGCCTGACGATGATCGAGATGCGAAAGGAAGATTTCCCCGGCCGCACCGTGGCCGAGGTCGAGTCGCCGCATCGGCGACGGCGAAGCCGTCGGCGCGGACCGCAGCGGCCGGCGCAGGTACCCCAGGCGTCTGCCCGCTGAGACCGAGTGTGACTTGCCGGCTGGCGGAGTCGCGCAAGACTGAGGCGATGGATACTCACGAACTACGACTCATCGAGTTGGGCATCGTCGTGCCGGAGCCGGTGGCGCCAGCGGGGTTGTACGTCGCCGCGGTACGCACCGGCAGCTTGCTGTTCCTCTCCGGTGCCGGGCCGGCCAAACCCGACGGCGGCTTCGTCACCGGCAAGGTCGGCGGCGCGGTCGACCTCGCCGCGGCACGCGAAGCGGCTCGCTTCACCGGCCTGCAGCTCGTGGCCAGCGCACGCCGCGTACTCGGCAGCCTCGACCACGTCGTGAAGGTGGTCAAGCTGCTCGGGATGGTCAACTGTGCGCCGGGTTTCAACAACACCCCCGGTGTGATCGATGGATGCTCGGAGCTGTTCATCGAGATCTTCGGCGAAGCCGGTCGTGGCGCCCGTTCCGCGGTCGGGATGGCCGAGCTGCCCTTCGACATCTCCGTCGAGATCGAAGCGGTGTTCGAGGTGACCGGGGACTGACCACATTGATCACGTCGATGTTCATTCGCTCAACAGGAGACTGGTGATATATCAAATGTATACTGAAGCGATGCAGCTTGCGTCCCGTCTCGCCAACCTCGGTACCGAGACGGCATTCGCCGTGTCGCTCGCCGCCGCCGAGTGGGCGGCCAGGGGCAACCGGGTCTACCCGTTCCACCTCGGCGACATGAACCTGCGCACGCCTGCGAACGTCGTCGCAGCGATGGACCGCGCCATCGCCGACGGGCACACCGGCTACTGCGCGGCCGCCGGCATCGCCCCGCTGCGCGAGGCCCTCGCCGCCGACATCGGGACACGACGCGGTCTGCAGTTCACACCCGCAAACGTGGTCGTTCAGCCAGGCGGCAAGCCGGTGATCGGCAAGTTCATCCAGACGGTGATGGAGCCCGGCGACGAGGTGCTCTACCCGAACCCCGGCTACCCCATCTACGAAAGCCAGATCGAGTACCACGGCGGCACTGCGGTGCCGTACCGCTACGTCGAAACGGCCACCGGCTTCGCGCTCGACCTCGAGCACCTCGCTGAGCACATCACCCCGCGCACGAAAGCGTTGATCTACAACGACCTGCAGAACCCGTTGTCGGCCGAGAGCAGCGCGGCCGAGATGCAGGCTGTGGCCGACCTGGCGATCGCCAACAACCTGTGGGTGCTGTCGGATGAGGCCTACTTCGAGCTGCGTTACTCCGGGGCGAGCACCTCGATTGCCAGCCTGCCGGGGATGCAGGAACGCACCGTCATCTTGTACACGTTCTCGAAGAAGTTCGCGATGACCGGATGGCGCCTCGGTGCCGCTGTGGCTCCCGTGCCCGTTGCCGAGATGATCGCCAAGTTGAACACCAACGACGAGTCGTGCACAGCCCATTTCGTGCAATGGGCCGGCCTGGAAGGAATTACCGGCGACCAGGCCGGTCCGGCCGCCCTGGTCGATGCGATGCGTATCCGCCGCGACGCAGCGGTAGCAGGCGTGAACGCAATTGCGGGCATGCACACCGCTCGGCCCGAGGCGACCTTCTATCTGTTCGTCAACGTCACCGAAGCCATGCAACGCAAGGGTTTCAGCGATGTCTCGTTGTTCGCCACGGCAGCGCTGCATCACACCGGCGTGTCGTTCTGCACCCGCCGCCACTTCGGCCGCCCGCAACCCGGCGAGACCGAGCAGTACATCCGCCTCGCCTACTCCGGAATCGACACCGCTGACATCACCGCCGGCCTCGGCTTGCTCGGCGAATGGGTGGCGTCATGACATCGGTCGCCAATGTTCGTACCGGTCGGGTGGTCGTCACCGGCAGAATTCCGGAGCCCGGCTTGGCGCTGCTGCGTGGTGCCGATCACGACGTGAGCGAGTGGTCCGACACCACCGCAATCCCGCGTGACGAGCTACTCCGCCGAGTTGCCGGGGCCGACGTGATCGTGTCGCTACTGACCGAACGTATCGATGCCGAACTGCTCGACGCGGCCGGCCCGCAGCTGCGCGCCGTGTGCAACGTGGCCGTGGGCTACAACAACATCGACGTACCGGAATGCACCCGCCTCAACGTCACGGTCACCAACACGCCCGGCGTGCTCACCGAGGCTACGGCCGACATCGCGATGGCACTGATCCTGATGACCACGCGCCGCCTCGCCGAGGGGGAGCGCCTGATCCGCTCGGGCGAGCCGTGGCAGTGGGGCATGTTCATGATGCTCGGCACCGGTCTGCAGGGCGCTCGGCTCGGCCTCGTCGGGATGGGTCAGATCGGTACTGCGCTGGCGCGTCGTGCCCGTGCGTTCGGGATGACGATCGGCTATTCGAACCGCAACCCGGTCGATGCCACGCTGACCGCCGACCTAGATGCGGAACATCAAAGCCTCGACGCACTTCTGGCATCGAGCGACGTGGTGTCGCTGCACTGCCCCTACTCCCCCGACACGCACCACCTCATCAGCCGCGCCCAGCTCACCTCGATGCGCAACACCGCGTTCCTGATCAACACCGCCCGCGGACCCGTCGTCGATGAAACCGCGTTGGTGGCCGCGCTCGAAGCGGGCGAACTGGCAGGTGCCGGTCTCGATGTGTTCGAGCACGAACCCGCCATCCACCCCGGCCTCGTCGGCCGCGACGATGTCGTGCTCATCCCCCACCTCGGCTCGGCCACCATCGAAACCCGCACGGCAATGGCCACCCTCGCGGCCCGCAACGCACTGGCGATCCTCGCCAACCAACCCCCCGTCACCCCAGTCAGCTGAACACTGTTATGTCGCGCGGCACGAGGCCGCAGCCAATTGGCGCAGCATCGATGTCACGATCAGACCCACCCAACGACCGATCGCAATTCCGACCACGCTGGACGAACCGAGTGGCTCCGCTACCTCGAGGAGGCATTCGACACTTGGCATCGATGGCGACCGACCACGCGTGCCATCGGAGCACCATCGATCCTCGAACACCACAACATGGCCGCGAACCCGCCTGGGCTGCGCTCGCCGCAGCACTCCCGCCGCCACCGACGATCAACGGCGCACCAGATCAATTGCTTTGATCCCACAGACCCGCAGATATCGGGATCGGCATCGGCCTGTCGCCAGCACTTCTGGCACGACGAGTGTCGACCGCCCCGGGGTTGCCCGCCCACAGTAACGGCGATGCCGGGTCGTCAACAGCCGCCCGCAGCGACCGCAAGGCCACCATACCGCCGCATCGCCAACGAGATTTATACCAGCCATTTTGAACCGCGAGGGTGACGGGACTACGGTTACCATCCCACTCGACTCCTGTGCAGTACTGAGTTCATCAGGCACAGGCGGGGGCGCTGCCGATTGTTCGATTGGGCGTAGCCGGCACGAGTGCAGCGGGGTTGGAAGCCGGATACTGCGCGAACAACCACTGCGAAGAGATCGGATTCCATCCAAGAACGTTCGGAGAGTCGAACCCGGCGTAGTAGTGATAGGGCCGTGTGCCGAACCCATCGGGTGGTCCGGCGATCGACAGCCGGTAGCCGTATACGCTGCTCGCGTTCTGCACCGAGTTGAGCACGCTGGGCGTCATGACTCCTCCATTGTTGGAACCGAGGATCGAATTCTGGAACACCGCCGTGTACCAGGTTGTCGAGTCACCGTAATTCCCGTCGACAGATATCGGACATGCATTCGCATTGACGATGGTCTGCCAGAACCCCGTCATATTCGAGTAGCGGTAGCTGCTCGAACTCAATGTCACCTGAGAGTTCTGCCAGTAGAACGTGTTCAATCCAGTTCCTGCCTGCGCCGCAGCAGTTGGAAGAGCCGCAAGAACGACCACGATCGACGCAATGCATCGTGCCAATCGTCGCAAGTTCACTCGAGCCATCATGGTCGACCCTCCACCTTCACGCTGGCGAGCACTTCCTCGACAACCGACACGGTGTCGATCTCGACATCGGGGGCGAAGCGCTGAACGATGATCGCGAGCCATGTGCCGTCGACGGTTCGTGCAACTGCGTCGATCGTGCTCAGGTCTCGTGGACCGGTGTCGTACATCGACCACGTGAGACCGCCCGATTCGACAACGCTGATCAGTTCCTCAGCCGGATAGAGCGGTTCGACCTTCTGTGCTGCGAAAACGATCTTGCAGCAGGCCGAGGCGTACCAGCCCTGACGCACAGTCACGGTGACATCTGGCGGCGGCAGCGTCGGGTCTGGCTTTGCACCTTCCGGCAGGACGAACGAGACGCGCGTCGCGTCGACGACTACTGATGCAGTGTCGCGGTTGACACGAGCATCCGTTGTGGAGCTTGTCTCGGCGGCTGCGCCCCCAAGGACAGAAGGCAGCGGTTGAGCCGGGGCGGCTGGCGTCTCGGCCACCACGTCTCGATCACCGCATTGAGTTCCACAAGGATCATCCAGCGGCTGCTCGCCCGCTTGGATCGGTACGGCAGTCAACGAAGGCGGCGGGGCGGTCACTGCTGACCTTACGTCACCGCATCCAGCCACCACGAGCGCCAAGCCCGTGACAAGTATGGAATATCCTCGTGCGCCCATATGTGTAGTTATACACCCCCCC
>JAYURF010000344.1:0-1627 GCA_043756365.1 Acidimicrobiales bacterium | reverse complement strand
TCGAACGTCGCTGACCGGCTGGGGGCGCACCAACCCCTCGGCTGCCGAGGTCGTGCAAGTGCTGCCACCGGAGATTGCTGCCGCAGTGAAGCAAGCGGGCGAACGCGGGGCGCTCGTGCGCGGCCTGGGGCGCAGCTACGGCGATGCGGCACAGAACGGCGGTGGAACGGTGCTGCGGTTGCTTGGCAGTGCATCGCATGCCGTCATCGACCACGATGCGGCAACCGTGCAGGTCAGCGCGGGAGCGAACCTCGACGAGCTGTTGCGGGTGCTTGTACCGCGTGGTTTCTTCGTCCCGGTCACCCCCGGGACACGCTTCGTCACCATCGGGGGGGCGATCGCCAGCGACATCCACGGCAAGAACCACCACGTCGACGGTTCGTTCGGCAACCACCTGGTACGGATGTCGATGCAGCTCGCGTCCGGCGACGTGGTCGAACTGAGCCGTACCACCGACCCGGAGCTGTTCTGGGCCACGATCGGTGGGATGGGCCTGACCGGCGCGATCCTCGACGCGACGATCCGGCTGCTACCGATCGAGACCAGCAAGATGGCCGTCGACACCCGTCGGATCAGCGACCTCGATGCGCTGTTCGCGGCGATGGTCCATGGCGATGAGCAGCATCGCTACAGCGTCGCCTGGATCGACTTGGCCGCTAAGGGTCGCCATCTCGGGCGAAGCGCCCTGACCCGCGGCGACCATGCCCGCGCCGACCAACTGGGCGCGAAAGCGTCGGTGTCGCCGCTGGCGTACGCGCCACGGCAACTCGTCACCGTTCCACCGCTCGTGCCACGGCCAGGGCTACTCAACCACACCTCCGTCGCCGCGTTCAACGAACTCTGGTATCGCAAGACCCCGCGTGAACGCGACGGCGAGATCCAGGGGATCGCCGCGTTCTTCCACCCTCTCGACATGGTCGGATCGTGGCCCCGGCTGTACGGGCGCCCGGGTTTGGTGCAGTACCAGTTCGTGGTGCCATTCGGCCAGGAGGAGGTGATGCGCAGGGTGATCGAGCGCGTCGCCGCCAGCGGTGCGGCCAGCTTCCTGGCGGTTTTGAAGCGTTTCGGCGCGGCGAACGACGCACCCTTGAGCTTTCCTCAGCCGGGCTGGACGCTCGCACTCGATATGCCAGGCGGGGCGGCCGGCCTCGGTGATCTGCTCCACGGACTCGACGACCTCGTGCTCGAATCGGGCGGGCGCAACTACTTCGCCAAGGACGCGCACACCTCGCACACCACCATCCGCCGCGGCTACCCCCGCCTCGACGAGTGGCAGGCCGTGCGCCGGCGAGTCGATCCGCTGGGAGTGTGGCAGAGCGATCTCGGCCGACGCCTCGGCCTGACCGGCACATGACCGCATCATCCACTCGCTACCGCCCACTCTTCGAAACCCACTCTTCGAAACCCACTCTCTGAGACCCAGCACAGGACCTTCACACATGGACAACGCCTTCGGACAACCCCAGACCATCGTCGTGCTCGGCGGATCCAGTGACATCGGTTTGGCAATCGTTCGTGCGCTTGTGTCGCCGGTGTTGCGGACCGTGGTGCTCGCCTGTCGCGACCTGAGCCGCGGGGAAAGTGCCGCACGCTCGTTGCGCGATGGATCCTTCGACGTGGAGGTCGT